>NZ_CP020812.1 GCF_002157835.1 Mycobacterium dioxanotrophicus
AAGATGCGTCGGTGAACTCCGGCGCCGGGCCTCGGGCAGACACTGCACCGGACCGGTACGCGGACGCAGATCAAGTATCACGGTGGCCAAGACGACCGCACGCGCGGTTCGGCGACTTGTTCAACCTGGTGTCACACCCGGACTACCTATGGATGCATGGACGGTGGTGGACGCAACAAGGGGCTCGCACCGCTGGGATCGATGGTGTGACTGTGCACCAGATCGAACAGCGTGCGAGGTCCTGCGTTCTTGTCCGAGATCGCTGCGACTATCGAAGACGGCTCGTATCGGCCCGCGGTGCGGCGGTGTTCATTCCAAGCCGGGTGGAAGTCTCGCCGCTGGGGATCCCACCGTGACGACCGGTGTGCAGCAGTCGTTGAAGATGGTGCTGGAACCGATCTTTGAGCCGACTTCTTGCCGGTCTCCTACGGTTTTCGGCCAAGCGCGAGCTCATGACGCGGTCGCTGAGATCCATTACTACGCACACGCGGGTACCAGTGGTGCTCGATGCTGACATCGAAGGATGCTTCGACCACATCGACCACGGCACTACTCGCACGGGTGCGGGCACGGATCTCGGACAAAAAGACCGTGGCATTGGTACGTGCGTTCCTCAAGCCGGAGTGCTCAATGAACTCGGCGTCAGGACGACACCGATGCCGGAACGCTCAGGCGGATCATCTCACCGCTGCTGGCCAATATCGCGTTGTCCGCGTTGGACGAGGCGGTGATGGCTCCGTGGCAGCCGGGGCGACCAAGCCACGCAGTGGGCCGTCGCAAACGGGTGCGCCACGGATGGGCAACTGGCGGATCGTGCGCTATGCCGACGATTTCGTCATCATGTCCAACGGCAGCAGAGATGACGTTGTCGCCTTGAGAGAACAAGTCGCCGAGGTGCTCGGCGGTTGGGCCTGCGGCTATCTGAGGCAAGACCCGTATCACGCACCTTGAGCAGGGATCGACTTCTCGGCTTCCACCTCCAGTGGAGGCAACGTCGGGGAGCGGCAAGTGGTACTGCATGACCTTCATCGCCGATAAGGCGTTCGGTCGATCAAGCAGACCATCCGCCGGTTGATCCCACGCCGGTCACCCCGGCCTTTGGCAGCAGTAATTTTCGAGGTCAACGCGGCGCTGCGTGGTTGGACGTACTACTTCCGCCACGCGCTGGCCGGGCGACGATTCTCCTTCCTGCGGTACTTTACGTGGCGAAGGTTCGTTGCCTGGCAGCGAGAGCAGCGGCGCTGGAACTGGTCGAAGGTCAAACGATGGCTGCGCCGTCCCGACGGCAGCTGGAACACCATCACGGCCCCCGGCGCGGTCCTGTTCGATCCGACGAAAGTGCGGATCGAGCGCTACTGGTACCGCGGACGAAGATCCCAGTCCCTACGACCCGAGCATGGCCGCCTGACCGGCACCATCGTCGTGGAGAGCCCGTTGCGCTGAAAGGCGCACGGCGGGTTCGCGGGAGGCCCGGGAAACGGAGCAGCAGCAATGCTGCACCGCGTCCCGGCCCACCCAACACCTTGCATTTCGAGACCGATGCCGGCGACGGATTCCGCGAACCAGGATTCTCCAAGAACGACGGCTGGACCCACAAATCACCTCGGGTTGCTCACCGACGCATCCGGCCTGCCACTGTCGGTGACGGCATTCGAGGCAATCGAGCCGAGACCGCCACGATGCTGCCGTGATCAACGCCTTCAAGCCACCACCACCTCTCCGATGTGACCGTGGTCGCCGACGCGGCATGATCTCCGAAGCCAACCAGGTCGCCCTGCACGCCGCCGGGCTGACCTACATCCTCGCGCGAGGATTCCATTGCTGCCCGGTGTGGTCGGTGAATGGCGCGACAACCACCGCGACGAGGCGATCCCGACGGACTGGTACTCACTCAACCGTGGCGGCCAGCACCAGCGAGAAGGCCGCGGATCCCGACCGGATGATCCACTACCAATACCGCACGACCGGCACGACGCACGCTCCGTGGGATCGATGAACAGGTCGCCAAAGCCCAGCGTGCCGTCGACGGCACGCCGCGGTCAAGCGCAACCGGTTCATCAAGCTGTCCGGGCGACCAAACGCGTCAACCGTGAACTGGAAGCCAAGGCCCGCGCCTGGCCGGATGGAAGGGCTATACACCAACCTCACCGGTCAGCCCGCCTCGTTCGTCATCGACGCCTACCACCAGTTGTGGCGCATCGAGAAAGCTTTCCGGATGTCCAAGCACGACCTGCAGGCCGCCCGATCTACCACCGCACCGCGAGTCCATCGAAGCTCACCTGAGCGTCGTGTTCGCCGCCATGGCCGTCTCACACTGGATCGAGCACCAAATGTCCGTGGCCATGAAAAAGTACCGAGCTGAAGAACCGCGGGTGGCGACATCTTCTTCCTGGTCTGCGATGGGCTCAAAGGCTTACCGCAATCGTGGGCGCGTGTTCCCCGACACTGTGGTCCAGACGTGTGTCATCCATCCGTTGAGACGCTCTGGTTCCGGTGGAGGCTCGGCTATTGGATTTCGACCAGGGTTGGTCGGTCCGTTTCGGAGCGTAGAAGATGGCTTCGAACTCTGTGGGCGGTAGGTCGTTGAGGTAGCCGTGCAGACGCGCTGTGTTGTGCCAGTGCACCCAGCTCAGGGTGGCCAGTTCGACATCCTCGACGGTCTTCCAGGGGCGGTGCGGGCCGGCCCGTAGATCAGCTCGGACTTGTAGTATCCGTTCACCGTCTCCGCGAGGCGTTATCGAAGCTGTCCCGACGGATCCGATGGAGGGCACCGCACCGATCTCGGCGAGGCGTTCACCGTAGCGAACGGACGTGAATTGCGATCCGGCGTCGGAGTGACATGTCAAACCGGCAACGTATTTCCGCGTGACCAGCGGCCATCTCAATCGCGTCGAGCACCATCGTGGTCCGCATGTTCGACGCGACCCGCCAGCCGACGATCATCCGACTGAACGCGTCGGTGATGAAGCAGACGTACGCCACGCCGGCCCAGGTCGGAACGTAGGTCAGGTCGGTGACCCACAACTGGTTGGGGCAGTCGCGGTGAAGTTGCGCTTGACCAGATCGGGATGCCGCCCAGCGCCGGGTCAGCCTTGTGGTGCGGACCCGTTTGCCGCGACACACCCCTTCGATGCCGGCGGCCCGCATCAGCCGGCCACCTGATCGCGGCCCACATCGTGACCGGCCGGCGTGCCGTTTTCCACAGCTTGTGCGCCCGTAGACGCAGTAGTTGTCCTTCCACAACCCGACCAGGCCGGACCCAGCACGGCGTCACGGCGGGCCCGCTGCGACGGACCGCGGACTTGGCCGCGTAGTAGGTGCTCGGAGCCACCGACACCCTGCTGATCGCAGGACGGTGCAGATGGGCTCGACCCGAACTCCTCGCGGTTGTCGTCGATGAAGTCGACTATTTCTTGTGTTGGCGTCGAGCTCCGCCCGAAGAAACTGGCCGCTCGCTTCAGAATCGCGTTGGCGCGCTTGAGTTCTCGGTTCTCTTGCTCGAGTTCCTTGACCCGCGCCGACTCTGCGGTCGATACCCCTGGAGCTAATCCTTCATCGATATCTGCCTGGCGCACCCACATCCGTACCGACTCGACGCCGTAGCCGAGCTGGCGGGCTACCGTTGCACGGTTCCCTGCTCGTACCCAGTTCGGCGCGCAACGTCCGCACCATCCGCACCGCGGCGGCCTTCTCTTCCGGACTGTATCGGCGTGTCGTCGGCTTCCCTGGCGACTGTTCTTTCGGCATACCTGCATCCTCGTTTCCAAGGTCAGGAGCCTCCAGCATTTCCAGGGCGATTCACTTCTTCGTCTCCAGCCGGGGCAACAGGATGGTCTACCAAACGGTGCACGCAGTGTTCCGAAACCTCTGTGACGGCGCCGGAATCGGTGCGGATGCACCGTCGCGGCCACGGATTCACGACCTGCGCCACACCTTCGCCATCCGCACCCTGATCGGCTGGTACTACGCCGGAGAAGACGTCGAGGCACGGCTACCGGTGCTATCGACCTACCTGGGTCATCGGGATCCGCGCTGGACCTACTGGTATCTGTCGGCCGCCCCCGAACTGTTGGCGTTGGCGGCCGCGCGCCTGGAAGCCGCCACATCAGGAGGCTCCGATGAGCCTCATCGCGCCGACGCTGCAGACGTTCTTCACCGACCGGCTCATCACACAGCGCCACGTCAGTCCACGCACCATCGCGTCCTACCGCGACTCCCTGCGGCTACTGGTCGGATTCGCCCAGGAACGCACCGGCAAAGCGCCCTCCCAGCTGGAGTGGACCGACCTCGACGCCGAGCTGATCGCAGCGTTCCTCGACCACCTCGAACACACTCGGCACAACAGCGCACGCACCCGAAACCTCCGACTGACCGCGATCCGCTCGCTCTTCGGGTTCGCTGCACTGCGCCACCCCGAGCACGCCGAGGTGATCCAGCGGGTCCTGGCTATACCGGCCAAACGATTCGACCACCAACTCATCACCTTCCTCACCCCGACCGAAATCGACGCCCTCATCGACGCACCCGACACCGATCGATGGAAGGCCGCCGAGACCGTGCACTGCTGCTGTTGGCGACCCAGACCGGGCTGCGGGTCTCCGAACTGACCGGCCTCAACTGCGATGACGTCACCTTCGGAGCCGGATCCAGCGTTCGCTGCCTGGGCAAAGGACGAAAACGCCGCGCCGTTCCCCTGACCACGACAACCCAAGCAGTGCTACGCATTTGGCTCACCGAGCGTGGTCACGCGCCCGATCGACCCCTACTTCCGACCCGGACGGGACGTCGCCTCAGCACCGATGCAATCGAACGACTCGTCCGATTGCATGCGATCACCGCCGCGCGAACGTGCCCACGATCCGCCCAGACAAACTACACCCACACGTTCTGCGGCACACCTGCGCAATGTCACTGCTGCGAGCCGGAATCGACACCGCCGTCATCGCCCTATGGCTCGGCCACGCCGACATCCGATCAACCGGCATCTACCTGCACACCGACCTCACCATCAAACAGCGTGCACTCGACGCGATGACCACGGCCTCGATAAAACCCGGTCGCTACCACCCACGCGACAAGCTGCTCGCGTTCCTGGAAAGCCTCTAACTATGCCGACAGCAACGGCATGCATAAGATCGAACTGACCACCACCCCAACACGTTCCAGAAGCGCATGCCTACAACAGTCGGCATAGTTACGGGTCGGCATAGGTCGATTTATCCCGATGTCGGATAAATCGACGAGGTTGGCTACATCCCCTTCGAGCAGGACGCGGCCAACCTGTTCTTCCAGCTCGTCTCCAGCCGCTACGAACACGCCTCGCTGATCTTGACCTCCAACCTGCCTTTCGCCAAAGCGCACTTGTTCGCGCGAACCTGTGCGGAAGTGGCGTCGAAACGTGACACGTTCGCACTTATCAGGGTTCAGCGAGATGGTCGGGCAGTCGGCCATCGTCGAGGTGATCGGCGAGGTAGATCATCGCTCCTTCGGGTCTCATCCCGAACGCTGCCGCGACGAGTTTCGGGTCGATCGTATTGACCAGGTCGGCCAGTCGGGTCGTGCGCAGCATCTTGGCCGGCAGGCCGCACGGATCGAGCAGATGACTCATGTAGGCCTCGGACGCTGCTCGCCGGTCGGCCTTGGTACCGCGGGTGACGATCACATGCGGGTTGTTGGTGCGCAAGGTGTCGCGGTGATGGAGGCTGCGTTGCAGAGCGGTCCAGCTGACCGGGTCCAGCGGCACCCGGTGGGGGCGCTTGCCGAGGTGGATCGAGCGATCACTCGCGTCGATATGGTCGACCTCCAGCAGGCGCAGCTCACGGCTGGAGACACCGTGCAATATGGCGAGGAGCCCGAAGAGGGCCTCGTGCGGATGCGCCGCGGGGTCGGCGCTCCAGCGGCGAAACAGCGCGCGCTGTTGCGTGATGGCGAGGGTGCGGCCACGAAATCCCCTGTACCGCTTGGCCGACATGCCTCGCGTCGGGTCGACGAGCACCACGCGGCGATTGCGGGCGAACCGGAAGAACTGGCCCAACACAGTCAGACGTCGAGCTCGGTTGTTCGGCAACTCAGCGAGGAACGCCTCAATATCGGCGACGTCCACGAGTGCCCAATCCCGCTTGCCGCGTTGGGTATCGAGGAAGCAGGCCAGATCGCGCACAATTGCCAACGCCGACTCGATGGTGCGGTCGGCGCGGGGCCGGGTGCCCGCACGCCGAGCCCGATCGCGAGCGCGCAGCATCGACTCGGCGAAGGCCGCGACAGCGGCGCGCATCCCGGCTGGTGCGCCGTCGATCCGCTTCTTGCGCCGTCCGGAGGCGAGCCGCTGGTCCTGGTCGGTGGCCATCGCCAGGCCGCGCTGGGTGAAGAACGTCTCCAGGGCACGCGCCAGTGACCCCATCGACCGGCCAGGTCGGCGGGCCCGCTCGAGCACGCTCTGCGGGTGGTTAGGGTGCTCGTCCTCGAGCAGCCGAGACAACGTAGTGATCAGCACGCAGGAGCGAGCGGGCAGTGGTGAGCGGCCAGATACGCGACGAAATCTTCAAGCCAGTCCGGCGGTTCGGCGAGCCGAGCAGCGAGCGTCTCGCCGCGCACGAACGGCCGGTCCGGTGGCGCTGCCAGCATCGCCCGCACATACCGCGCCCGGCGTGGCGACGCAACTCGCCGCAGCTCGCACAGATGCGGGCGGATCCTTTGACGGGCCGGGACGAGAGCACGAGCCACACCACCCAGTCGTTTCCCGCAGATAGCCCGGCTTCCCGCAACGCGGGCACGGCGACTTCGCGGCGGCGAGCTCGGCCCGCTTCCGGCACGGCCGGCACACCGTCTCACCGCGGAACCGGATCGGCCCGCCGCATTCGCGGCAGCGGCGCGAGCACAGCACGCACCGGCCCGTCTGCGACAGCAGCATCCGGTCCCGACCGCAGCCCGGGCATCGCGCCTTGGCCACCTGCGCCCGTAACCGGCGGGTGCACCGGCAACAGTGCTCGCGGCCGATGTATCCCACCGGCGCACCGCAGTCGACGCAGTCTCGTTGCCGTTTCCCCATCAGCCCCAACCCGTTCCGAAATCTGCGTGGGTTTACATCGGCGGCATCGACCGGCCCGCGCAGTGGCCGTCTTCGGCTCCGACGCGACCGGCCGCGGAGGGACCACGAGCCGTTCGACCGGGGTGGTGTCGACCTCGAACAGGTCGTCCGGGGTGCAGTCCAGCGCGGTGCACAACGCGATCAGCGTTGAGAGCTTGATCTGGCTGGGCTCCTTGGTCAACAGCGCCGACACCGACGCCGCCGACAACTCCAGACCCGCTCGCTCGGCCAACAGCCGCCGCAGCTCGGTGCCGGTCCACACCTCGCGCTGGGCCGCGGCCATCCGCAGCCGCCATCGAATCTTCATGCCGTCCCGTCCTCTCCGCTCAACTCGGCCAGCGTCGAGGTGACCGCACGCCGGTAGGCGTCCTCGATGAACGTGGCCGACGGACGCACATACCGCATGGTCGAACTCACCGTCCAATGACCCAAAAGCTGTTGAATCGCAACCAGATCCACACCACGCTCGTAGTTGTGGGTGGCGCACGCGCGGCGCAGCGCGTGCGGGCTGAACCGCTCGGTAGCCGGTCGGCCCTCCAGCTCCATCAGATACCGCAACCGGTTGCGGATCGTGCCACGATGCAATGGGCCGCCGGACTCGTCGGCGAACAGCACCGGCGAGTTCGGGAACTTCGGGCGCACATCGGCCAGGAACCAGCGCAACAGCACGTCCAGCCCGTCCAGCATCGGCACCCACCGCGGCCGGGACCGGACATGTGGGCGGCCTTGCCGAACCGCACGTGCAACTTGCCGAACGGTCCACGATCGAAATGCACATCCGGAATCTCCAGCAGCGCAGACTCTTCCGACCGCAGGCCAGCGTGATACAGGGTCCGGAACATCGCGTAGTCCCGCGCGGCCGGACCGTACTTGCGGGCGGTGGCGATCCTCGACTTCAGGAACTCGAAGAACTCGCTCACCCGCTGCGGGATCGGCGGCGCCGCGACCGCCGGCGAGTCGTCGCCCACGTGCCGGGAGGCGTTGAACTCGTCCACCGGGCACACCAGCCGCGCCCGAACGCGGCCTCGATCTCGGCCGCCTTCCGGGTCTGCAGGAACCGATGGAACCCCTTGAAGATCTGCACATACTCACGCCGCGTCGACGCCGCCCGCCCCGCCACCGCCAGTTCACCGACCACCCGATCGATGTCCTCACTGGTGACCTCCCACGCCGGACGCCCCAGCGCCGCCAACGTCCGCTCCAACAGCCCAACATCGTTGTCGATCGTCACCAGGCTGAATCCTCGGCATGCCACGACGCCACGAACGCATCGACGCATTCACGTTGAAACACAACAGGATCCGCGGCAACAGGCTCGACCGGTGCGACGCCACCGGGAATCAGCCGCAGACCCTCCACTAGCCGCACACCTTCTTCCCGCCTAACTAGTTAAGGCGGCACCTAACATATCGCGACCATGGCTTGAAGATCTGTAAGACACGCAGACCAGTCGAAAGCCCAGCTAGCAGCAGAAATCAGACACAACGAACATGTGCCAGCTCCAGTTCGCTGGGGCGATGTCTTTGGTGACCAGGTCGTCGCGGCGGCGATGATCGACCGCATCGTTCACCACGCCGAGGTGCTGACCCTCAAAGGCTCCAGCTACCGCCTCAAAGACACCGGAATCGACACCCTGCCCTCCGCGCGGGCAGACAACACGGCACAATAACCACGACCACGTGGCCTACTTTTCGACCGTCGCCACCGGCCTACGTTTCGACCGTCGTCAACAGGGTTGCCAGTGCGCGACGAGGACTTCGTAGGCCCGTTCGGCCTGTTCGACGATTGCGTTCTCTTCGTTGCGGCGTTGCTTGCTGTTATAGGCCGCGCCGGGTTGGCGGTGGTTCCCGCGCCGTGATGGCGCCCCAGCGCCAGCTCAAGCTTGCGGCGCTTGTGGGTGACCAGACCTGGTCGGGCGAAGGCGTAGTCCTCGTCCTTGGTGACCAGGTGCCAGGCCAGCACCGTCATCTTGCGGGCGGTGGCCACGATCGCGGTCTGAAAGCCGCGTCGGGCCTTGATGCGTTGATAGAACGCCCGCAAAGGCCCGGGTGCGCGACTGGCCGACCAGGCCGCCTCGACCAGCACACCGCGGACGTGGGCGCGGCCGGCTTTGCTGATCCGGCCGTGCACCGGTAAGGAGTTTCCGGATTGGCGTACCTTCGGGTTGAGCCCGACGTAGGCCACTAACTTGTCGGGATCGTCGAACCGGGAGAAGTCACCCACGGCGGCCACGATCGAGAGCCCGGCGATCGCGTCGACGCCGGGGATGGTCATCAACCGGGCCACGACAGGGTCGGTGAGGGCTTCTTCGGCCAACTCTTTGTCGACCAGGGCGAGTTCGCGGGCGTGGAAGTCCAACTGCCGCAACAACGCTTGCACGCTAGCCTGCTCGTCTTCGGGGAGCGGCTGACGTGCGAGCCAGTGTCGGCCGGTCTTACCGAACAGATCCGACACCGGCGGCGTCGGCGCGAGATTGCGTGCCAGGATCGAGTGGACCTGGTTCTTCAGCCGTGTGCGTTGACGCACCACATGCGCACGGCGCATCACCTGGCGGCGCAGACTGCGCGTGCGGTCATCGGGCAGCCACACCGGCGGGAGGAAGTCCGCCGCCAGCAGCTGCGCCAAGATCCGCGCATCGACCTTGTCGGTCTTGGCCTTCGCCTCGGCGATCGCTCGCGTCTTGGACGGGTTCGACACCACCACCCGGCCCACCAGCGGTGCCAGCAGAGTCGCGATCGCGTCACTGTTGCCGGTGGCCTCCAACGCCACCTCGTCATCCGATCGCAGTTCAGACGCCCACGCCCGCAACGCTTCTGGCGTAACACCTATCTTTCCCTCGTCACGGACAATCCCGTCCTCAAGCACCGCCAGCTGCGCGAACTCACGGTGCACGTCCATCCCGATATACCGAGTCACCTCGATTCCCCTTCTTCCTGGATTTCACTTGGAGGGGAACCGCTGGGACGGAACGCACACCTACGGATACGCGCTCACAGCGCAGCCGGACAAGTCGCAGGGGCGGCCAACTACTAACACGGGCTCGCAGCCCATCGAGCAAGAACGGCCTGCCCATACGTGTTCCCCAAAGGCCCCTGTTCCGGACGGTCGCACCGTACGCCCAGCACGCTGACCAGGCAAGACAGAACACCACGCGGGCCCTCACCCCATTTCATGGGTACCAACGCGATCGAATCGCTCAACGCCCGCTACCGCCGCGCGATCAAGGCTCGGGGGCACTTCCCGTCCCAGCAGGCCGCGCTCAAATGCCTGTACCTGGTGACACGATCGCTGGACCCGACCGGTGCCGGCAGGGCACGATGGACGATGCGGTGGAAGCCCGCACTCAACGCGTTCGCAATCACCTTCAGCGGCCGGATCACTCCGACTGGCAACTAACCAATGCCAGGATCAGATCCACCGTCTATCGGACAGTCCCGACGGGTGTTAGCCGACCACCAAATTCGTCACCGGAACCCGGCTTTGAGGCGATCGATGACTACCTCGGGCTTCTCCACCATCATGAAATGCCCAGCATCCTGGATGAGTTCCATGGTGTAGTTCGAATAATAGTTCGGAACCTGATGAACGAGCGATGACGGAACGACGGGATCGCCCACGCCCCAGAGCATGGTCACGGGAAGTTCGCTTACCGTCCGGTCGAGGTCCGTCCACAGATCGCTCGTTACCGAGAGGTTTGACCGGTAATAGTTGAACCCGCCGTGGACATTGTTCGGTTTCATACAGTTGTCCACGTGTATGTCCAGCTCGTCCTGTGTTAGCAAAGGCGCGTGGTACGACCGAGCATGTCCCGAGTCTCGTGGATTCTTGGTGACGATCCATGGTGAACTCTAGGCGGCGGCACCGACAGCTTCGGTACCGGCGGCGGTTTTGGGGTGGGCGTGTCGATGTAGGGCAGCTACGAGCTGGGGCATCTGCTTGTGGCCCTTGATGCGGCGGAAGGCTCGCTCGGCGTTGAGCATGCCGGCTGCGGTCCAGCGCAGCACCATCTGCCCGTCGCGCCAGCGGGTGACGTTTCGGTTGGTGGTGCGCGCGATCGAGATCATCGACTCGACTGGGTTGGAGGTTGTCAGTGTTTTGGCGAGCCGGCCGTCGATGCCCAGACGGGCGACGGTGAACATCTCGTCCAGCCCCTCGGGATAGTTCTTCTCCAGTTGCGCAGCAAGGCTTTTGGCATTGGCTAGCCCGGTGTGGGGGTCAGGGTGGCCGAACGCCTTGACCAGCTTGGCATCCACCCAGGCCTGCTCCTTATCGGGCAGGTGATCGGCGACATTCCTACGCTTGTGCAGGGTGCATCGTTGGATCGCAGCCTTGGCGCCGAACACCTCACGCACCGCGGCGGCCAATGCCTTGGCCCCGTCGCAGACAACCAGCAGTCCGTCATCGAAGCGCAGGCCACGCTCAACGAGATCGGCCAACAGCGAGCACACCACCGTCTTGTTCTCGGTGGAGCCGTCCCACAACCCGACCGGCTTCTTCGTGCCGTCGGCGGTGATCGCCAGCGCCACCACCACGCACCGGCCAGCCATATGCTCCCCGTCGAGCATGAGCACCTTGATGTCCTCGCCGGCCAAGTCGCGGCTCATCAACTCGGCCAGCGCGGTCTCGGTCTGCTTGACGAATCGACGCGAGATCGCCGACTTCGAAGTGGATTTCTGTGTGCCGCTGACTTTTTCGCCGACCGGCTCGGCGGTGCGGGCGTGCCGGCGAGTGGCCACCCCGGCGGCCATCCGCTCCATCACCACCTGAGTCAGCAGGTCGTCAGCAGCGAAGTGGGCGTAGCTGGTCAACGGCACCTCATGGCCCTCGACGGTGCGTGCCCGCGGCCGCTCGACCGGCACCCGGCGACCGCCAAGAGTCACCGATCCCTTCTCGGCGCCATGGCGCACCGCGGCGCGATCCGGGTTGTGCTTGCCCTTGGGTCCGGCAATCTCGGTGATCTCGGCCTCAAACATCGCGGCCATCACCGCCATCCCGGCGGCCACGCTCATCGCCATCAGCCCTTCGCGCGCGGCATCGGCGATATCGGTCATCGCCAGCGCGATCTCCTCCGGCAACTCGGGCAGAGCGGCAGCATCGATCGTGTCAGCGAGACGAACAGTAGGTACGGTCTTCATGGCGGTCCCTTACTCCTTCTTCGAGGTGTACTTGGCGGTTCACCCGAAGACCTACCATCAGGCAGGCCTCAGGTGAGGGACCGTCACCTCAAATTCCACGAAGAACGGGACAACCTCGTACGACCAGTGATCGAAGAAGTGCTTGAAGTAAATCCGGCAAGCCTCGCGGCTTGAAGTAACGAGTTCGACTGACATATCTGTCTGATGGAACTGCGAATACCACGACTCTGCGATGTGCGGGAAGCCAAGATAGAAGGGTCCGAAATCCGGGGTAATGGGATCGAAGATCGCCGCCTTGACAACCCTGTCGGGATACTTTCGGATGAACTTGTGAACGACGATTGCACTGTAGTCGTGTCCGACGACATACGCTTGATCGATTCCCAATGCGTTCAGCAACCCTGCTTGGTCGTCGGCGACCCGTTCCAGCGAGTACTGCGCCAGGTCGGACAAGTCGGGCTTCTCTGAGTCGCCGAACCCACGCAAGTCCGGAACGATTACATCGAAGCGCTCCGAAAGCGGTCCGATGACCTTGCTCCATTCCCACCAGAATCCGGGCCAGCCGTGCAGCAGCAACAGCGTGGGCCCGGCCCCCTCGCGCACGTAATGAATCTTCACATCTGAGAGCTGTACCTCATGATGCGTGAAGTGCTCGGGGCGCCTAATCGTCATTTGCTGACCTTGGTGTTGTGGGGGTGATTGAGGTTCCCCCGAAATGTGGACAGGGGGCTATGCGGCTTTGGTGGCCGCGTCCAATGACTGTTCGTGGGCGATGGGGCTGAGCATTCCGATCACCGAGGAACACGTGCTGTCGGGCAGTGCCATGTCCGGAAGATGCAGGTCCAGGTAACACCACGTCGGGATGTTCCGATGCGGCGAGCGCGACGCCATCAGTCGAGGTACGCCCCCCTGGGCACATCTGCACGCGCGGCGCGCCTTCCACCACCAAGTGCACGAACGGATGATCGTTCGACCACCATCACACGTACCGACCCGTCATGGGCACCCACCACACCTGCAGTGGCGGCGTACGGGCGCGGGTCGCTGTGACCTCGCCGGTGAGGGACCATGTTTCCACGGTAACCCCACGCGTTCCCGACCACCGTCACCCGTAGCGATCGCGAACCTCCGATCGGAGGTGTTCGCCCGCAGATCCGCGTGTGATGCTGGTCTCAACGCGACGGTGGTCGGCACCGGCGTCACAACCCAACGGGAGCGATATATGACTGCATCGGTCACCACACAGCACGAGAAAATCAAGTCGTTCGATTGGGAGCCGAGTTACTTTCATCGCGACGCGCTGTATCCGACGAAGTACAAAATTCCGCCGAAGACCAAGGACCCGTTCCGCACTCTGGTCCGTGAGTACGTCGGGATGGAGGAGGAGAAGGACGACCGGCAGTACGGTGCGCTCGAGGATGCGTTGAGCCGGATGAACAACTCCGGGCAGGCCGAGCCCCGCTTTATGGAGGTCATGAAGCCGGCGCTGGCGTTGGTCGACTTCGCCGAGTACGCCGCGATGAAGTGCACTGCGATGCTGGTTGACACGGTGGAGAATCCGGAGCTGCGCCAGGGGTTCCTCGCGCAGATGATCGACGAGGTGCGCCACACCAATCAGGAGGCGTACCTGATGCGGTACTTCGCCAAGCACGCTCCAGACCCGGCTGGGTTCAATTCGGGATTTCAGATGCGCGCCTTCGACCCGATCGGTCGAGCGGGGCGGGCGGTGTTCGAAGCCTTCATGAACGACGATCCGATTGCCAATGCGTTGAATCTGCAGGTCGTCGCCGAGACTGCGTACACCAATCCGCTGTTTGTGGCGTTAACCGAGGTGGCCGCCGCCAACGGAGACCAGGCGACCCCGTCGGTGTTCCTGTCGGTCCAGTCCGACGAGGCGCGGCACATGGCCAATGGCTACTCGACGCTGGCCGCTGTGCTGAGTGAGCCGGACAACCTGCCGATGCTCCAAGAGGACTTCGACACGGCGTTCTGGCGTCAGCACGCCTTCCTGGACAATTTCCAGGGCTCGACTTACGACTACTTTTCGAAGGTTCGGCTGAAGTCGTATAAGGAGTACTGGGACGAGTGGATCTGGGACGATTGGGCCGGAAGCTACATCGAGCGGTTGGAACCATTCGGCCTGAAGGTGCCGCGTTGGATCCATGATGCGAAGCGGCATGTGGAATGGGGCGGGCATTCCGCAGCGATGGTGTCCGCGGCGCTGTGGCCGGTACACGCTTGGCGATCGGATTACATGGTCGACGAGGACTTCGCTTTTCTGGAGGAAAAATATCCGGGCTGGGAAGAGCATTTCGGCGGATTCTGGACGGCGTACCGCGAGATGGGTGACCCGCGCAAGGGCCACCTGGCGTTGGAGCTGTTCCCCGCGATGCCACCGATCTGTCGGACCTGCCAGATGCCGTGCGTGTTCCCGCGCCCGGACATCAACGAGGTCCGGTTGTCGGTCGACGCGGCCGGTCAACGTCATGCGTTCTGCTCGGAGGCCTGCCAGCACATCTTCAAGCAGGCCCCGCAGCGTCACACCGGGATGACCTGGTGGGAGGTCAACGACGGGATCGAGCTGGCCCGCTACATCGAGGACGCCGGCCTGCTGCGCGACGATGGCCGGACTCTAATGGGTCAGCCCCATCTGCACACCGAGGAACGGTGGTTGTGGACGATCGACGACATCCGGCGCACCGGATTCGTCATCCAGGATCCGCTCAAGGCATTGCCCGCCGACGCGTTCAGCGAGATCTGATGAGCGCCGAACTGATATCGGACGGTGTGGAGGCCGAGATGGTGGGAGAGGGCTTTTACTCGGCTCGGGATCTGACCTACATCCGCCCGCAGAAGCGTCGACTCTCCGAGTACGAGGCGGTCATCTGCAACGCGCAACCGGACCTCGGCCAGTTCGATTCCGGTGGCTGGTATCTGCTGAGGCCCGACGGCTTGGGCTGCCAGGATGCCCGGACCACGGCGCTGGGGCATCCGAACTGGTTCGAGTACCGCGACCCGTCCGGTCTGTGGCAGCGTCCTTACATCAAGCTGCAGGCCCAGCAGGAACGGTCCATCGAAGGGGCAATCACCTCGGCGAAGGTCAACGGCGCATTCGGGGACATCGCGCCAGAGTGGCTTGATCTCGTGGCGCGCTATTACGAAGCGTTGGCGTCGTTTCAGTGGGGGATGTTCAAGGCGCACGCATTCGTCACCCGGGAAGCGTTGTCGGACACCCTGTCGATGACCTATACCTTCAGCGGGATGGATCGGCTGCGTCACCAGCAGGACATCGCGCTGTATAGTCTGGATCTGCACGAGCACGCGTCCGGCTACACCGAGGGCGCCGGTGCCGAGGCCTGGCTCAATGATCCGGCCTGCCAGGGGGCACGCCGGCTGGTGGAGAGGCTGCTCTCGCTGCACGACTGGGGTGAAATGATTCTGATGACGAACCTGGTGGTGGAGCCTCTGTGCACCGCCTTGATCGGCAGCGAGTTCTTTCGACGCCTAGCGCCGCTGCACGGGGATGTGGTGATCCCGGTGATCGAGATGACTGCGGAAGCGGACCGGCGTCGCAACCGGGCAGCGACACAGGCTTTGGTCAAGATGCTCATCGCCGATACGGACCGTGCCGGTCATCCCGTTCCGGCCGCACGCAACCGTGAACTCATCCAGGGCTGGGTCGACTCGTGGTATCCGGATGCGCTGGCGGCTGTCGACGCATTCCTGCCTGTCTTCGACGCAGCTCCCGCGGGATCAGTGTCGGGAGAATGCGCCCGCCAGCGTGTCGTCGACACGACCGCGGACATCCTCGAGTTGGCCGGTCTACGTGTTCCTGCGGCGGTGACGTCGTGAGCGACACCCAGTCCCACGGCCGCAGAACGATCGGACTCGTCCTGATGAAAAGCGAAGAGGCCCAGGCGACCGTGCATTACGTGAACGAAGAATGCCCCCAGATTCGAGTGCAGGATCGCGGCACGTTCTTCCTGCTCGAGACCGAGGCGACGATACGCATCCCGCTGGCTGAGGTCGAGGAATACCTGGGCAAACCGTTGACGATGGCTCGGTTCCTGGTGAGCATGTCCAGTTACTACGGTCGGGCGCACGTCGAAGACGATGCGTTCGTGGTAAGTGCCGACATGTCTCAGCTCGAACCGGCGAAGTTCTGATTGGAGGGCAGATGGCGCGCGTCACCCTGGTACCGACGGGGGAGGAGTTCCCCGTCGGGGAGAATGAGGACATTCTCACGGCCGCCCTGCACCACGGCGTCAACCTGCAATACGGGTGCCGGCACGGGAACTGCTCCTCCTGCAAGCACTGGTTGCTCGACGGCGACGTCGACGACTCGGCGGCGTCGGTCTATGCGATTCCGAGGAACGAACGCGAGGACGGGGCGATTCTGCTGTGCTGCACCTACGCCGAGAGTGATCTGGTAATTGAGATCGACCAGCATGACGGTGCCGAGGCGCTTCCGCCGATGACACCTCCCAGCCCGCGGCGGGCGACGGTGTTGGAAGTGATTTCTCGGACATCGAACCTGGTCGAGTTGCGGGTGGCCCTGGACGCACCATTAAGTTTCCGGGCCGGCCAGTACGCGGAATTCACTCTCGACACCGGGGAACGCCGCTCCTACTCGCTGCTGAACCCGCCGAGTTCGGGAAGCGAACTGACCTTCTGTATCAAACGCGTGCAGAACGGAGTGTTCACCGCCGTGCTCGACCAGCTCGAGCCGGGATACCACCTGCACCTGGAGGCACCGTTCGGCACGATGTTCCTGCGGGAAACCGGTCGCCCGGTGATCGCGGTTGGGACAGGCTCCGGGATAGCGCCGCTATTGTCGATGCTGTCCGACGCCGCCGAGCAGAACAGCGACGTCCCGATCCGCTTCTACTACGGAGCCCGTACCACCAATGATCTGGTATACCTCGACAAGCTCGCCGAACTGTCCACACGGTTGAAGGATTTCCAGTTCATCCCGTGCCTGTCGCAGGGCACCCCCGAGACGGTGCCGCCAAACGCCCGCGCTGGACGGGTAACTCGGGCCATCGCCGAAGACATCCGGGACGCCTCACTCTATGACGCCTACCTGTGCGGCGCACCCGAAATGTGTGACGCCGTCGGGAGACTCCTGGAAGCCAAGGGCCTGCCCGAGGTGCGCATTCACGCCGATAAGTTCTATCCGGCCATCGAGTCGGCCCCGGTATCCGCGTGAGTGACGTGCAATCCAACCGATTGCACGACCTAGCACCGACAGTAGATTCAGAGAATTACCGCCGAGGAGATCGCCACGACAGCTGCCGCAAAGCACCCCGCTGTGCCCGAGGTTCTCGGGATCCTCCGCGGCGACTGCGCTGATAGGTAAGGGGACCGTCGCGATCGCGGTTTGGCGGACCCGGCGAACCTCACCGTGCGCGTATCGGGAACCGACCTGACACTCAAACGAGAACACGATCAAGGGCTCGTTGCCCAAACCGCAACTGTGCGCCTGCATGACCACCGCGATCCGGGATGTCCTTGGCCACCATCCGGGGTGAAAGCCTCACACGAAGAGAAGAGAGTGCGCAACCGTGCCCAAGAAAATTGCCTTCGATGAGGATGCGCGCCGGGCCTTGGAGCGGGGGGTAGACAAACTCGCAGACGCCGTCAAGGTTACCCTCGGCCCGAAGGGCCGCAATGTCGTGCTCGGTCGTCATCTGGCGAAACCGCTCGTGACCAACGACGGTGTCACCGTTGCCCGCAGTATCGAACTCGGCGATCCCTACGAAAAGATGGGCGCCGAACTGGTCAAAGAGGTTGCCAAGCAGACCGACGACGTAGCCGGTGATGGTACGACCACCGCCACTGTGCTGGCCCAGGCCATGGTGCACGAAGGCCTGCGGAACATCGCCGCCGGCGCCAACCCGATAGCGGTCAGGCGAGGTATCACCGCTGGCTTGGTCAATGTCATCCAGGCGCTCGACGATGCCGCGAGACCTGTCGAAACCTTAGAACAGATCGCCGCGACCGCGACGATCTCCTCCGGCGACCCAGCAATCGGGAACATTGTTGCCGCGGCGTTGAACAAGGTCGGTGCGCACGGCATCATCACAGCTGAGGCATCCGACGCGATCGGCCTCACGCTTGAGCTCGTCGAGGGTTTGCGATTCGAGAAGGGATACCTCAGTCCATACTTCGTGAACGATTTCGAACGGCTCGAGGCCGTCCTCGACGACCCGTACATTCTTCTCGTCTCGTCGGTGATCAGCTCGGTGCGCCAGCTGATGCCGATCGTGGAAAAGGTGATGAAGACCGGCCGTCCGCTGGTCATCGTGGCCGAAGACGTCACTGACGATGCGCTCGCGACCTTGGTCGTCAACAATGTGCGCGGCAAGTTCACCTCAGCGGCAGTGAAGTCGCCCGGTTTCGGCGACCGGCGTGAGTTGATGCTGCGCGACATGGCGATCGTGACCGGTGGCGAAGTCATCTCCGAAGCCACCGGGGTGACCGTCGAAGCCGCGAGCCTCGACTTGCTCGGGTCTGCGCGTCGGGTGCTGATCACCAAGAACGACACCTCGTTTGTCGGCGGCGCTGGCGACCCCGTCGCGATCGGGGGACGGGTCAAAGAAATCACCGCCGCGATCGAGGCGTCAACCGACGATTACGACACCGACAAACTCCGGGAACGCCTGGCAACGCTCAGCGCCGCGGCGGCGGTGATCCGGATCGGCGCCGCAACCGAGATCGAACTCAAGGAACGCAAACATCGGATCGAGGACGCAGTGCGCAACGCGAGGGCCGCAGCGGAGGAAGGCGTAGTGGCCGGCGGGGGTGTTGCGTTGCTGCAGGCATCCAACGCCGCCTTCGACACACTCGATCTCGCTGGCGATGAGGCGGCCGGCGCCAACGTCCTGCGGGTCGCTCTGGACGCGCCGCTGAAACAGATCGCCGTCAACGCCGGCCTGGAAGGTGGGGTTGTGGTCGAGAAGGTCAGAAACCTCCCGACCGGGCACGGCCTGAACGCCGCGACCGGACAGTATGGCGACATGATCGCCGCCGGAATCATGGATCCGCTCAAGGTAACCCGATTAGCGCTGGAAAGCGCCGCGTCCATCGCGGCGATGTTCCTGACCGCGGAGGTACTCATCGCCGATAAGCCCCACATCCCACTATCCGAAATGCCTCCGCTCTGAAACGACAGCCGTTTTCGCCAACAGTGCGGCCCGTGTCGGCGTCGCTGCGGACTTGGTCAAAGATCCCGAAGCGGACTAGGATCGGCGTTCACTGGCCCGTGTGGGGCCGGTCGATCGGTCCAGCGCCCCGGCAGGCTCAGTAACGGCCGATCTCGTCGACCCGCGCATGCGCGTCGAATCTCAACCGGTCAAGACCCACGGATGGCAACGGTGTCCGCCGGGCCGGCAAAACGATCCGGCAGGCGTATCGAGCATGTCCCGAGTCTCGTGGATTCTTGGTGACGATCCATGGTGAACTCTAGGCGGCGGCACCGACAGCTTCGGTACCGGCGGCGGTTTTGGGGTGGGCGTGTCGATGTAGGGCAGCTACGAGCTGGGGCATCTGCTTGTGGCCCTTGATGCGGCGGAAGGCTCGCTCGGCGTTGAGCATGCCGGCTGCGGTCCAGCGCAGCACCATCTGCCCGTCGCGCCAGCGGGTGACGTTTCGGTTGGTGGTGCGCGCGATCGAGATCATCGACTCGACTGGGTTGGAGGTTGTCAGTGTTTTGGCGAGCCGGCCGTCGATGCCCAGACTGAATCGCCCTGGAAATGCTGGAGGCTCCTGACCTTGGAAACGAGGATGCAGGTATGCCGAAAGAACAGTCGCCAGGGAAGCCGACGACACGCCGATACAGTCCGGAAGAGAAGGCCGCCGCGGTGCGGATGGTGCGGACGTTGCGCGCCGAACTGGGTACCGAGCAGGGAACCGTGCAACGGGTAGCCCGCCAGCTCGGCTACGGCGTCGAGTCGGTACGGATGTGGGTGCGCCAGGCAGATATCGATGAAGGATTAGCTCCAGGGGTATCGACCGCAGAGTCGGCGCGGGTCAAGGAACTCGAGCAAGAGAACCGAGAACTCAAGCGCGCCAACGAGATTCTGAAGCGAGCGGCCAGTTTCTTCGGGGCGGAGCTCGACCGCCAACACAAGAAATAGTCGACTTCATCGACGACAACCGCGAGGAGTTCGGGGTCGAGCCCATCTGCACCGTCCTGCGATCAGCAGGGGTGTCGGTGGCTCCGAGCACCTACTACGCGGCCAAGTCCCGCGGTCCGTCGCAGCGGGCCCGCCGTGACGCCGTGCTGGGTCCGGCCCTGGTCGGGTTGTGGAAGGACAACTACTGCGTCTACGGGGCGCACAAGCTGTGGAAAACGGCACGCCGGGCCGGTCACGATGTGGGCCGCGATCAGGTGGCCCGGCTGATGCGGGCCGCCGGCATCGAAGGGGTGTGTCGCGGCAAACGGGTCCGCACCACCAAGGCTGACCCCGGCGCTGGGGTTGCGTCCAGCAGAGTGGTGTACGAGTCGGACCTGATCAGCGGTACCGGCGTGTCGTAGCCCAATGATTGAAGGTCATCGCGTGATTCTTCGAGAGACCGTCCAAAGTCACTCGAGCAAAGGAATCGACGCGATGACCACTGCCCACAATATCGACCTGCCCGCCGTGCTCGCCGAACGACTCACCACCTGCCATCCCGACGTGCTGCGTGAACTGCTCGCCACGTTCATCCACACGTTGATGGGTGCTGAGGCCGATGCGCTGTGCGGTGCCGGATACGGCGAGCGCAGTACCGAGCGCACCAATCAGCGCAATGGCTATCGGCACCGCCAGTTCGACACCCGCGCAGGTTCGTTGGACTTGGCGATCCCCAAGCTACGGCAGGGCTCCTATTTCCCGGACTGGCTGCTGGAACGGCGCAAACGCGCCGAGCGGGCCCTGACCACGGTGGTGGCCACCTGCTACCTGCTCGGGGTCTCGACGCGGCGGATGGACAAGCTCGTCGAAACGTTGGGCATCACGTCGCTGTCGAAGTCGCAGGTGTCGGTGATGGCCAAGGAACTCGACGCCGCTGTCGAGGCGTTCCGGACCCGGCCGCTGGACGCCGGTCCGTACACGTTCGTCGCCGCCGATGCGCTGGTGCTCAAGGTCCGCGAGGGCGGGCGGGTGGTCAACGTGCACGCCCTGATCGCTGTCGGGGTCAATGCCGAGGGCTACCGCGAAATCCTGGGTGTCGACGTCACCACCGCCGAGGACGGCGCGGGCTGGCTGACGTTCTGGCGGTCGCTGACCGCTCGCGGGCTGTCCGGGGTCAAACTGGTCACCTCCGACGCCCACGCCGGGCTGGTCGCCGCGATCGGCGCCACGCTGCCAGGGGCAGCCTGGCAGCGCTGCCGCACGCACTACACGACCAATCTGATGGCCGTCACTCCAAAAGCGTCATGGCCGTGGGTGCGGACCCTGTTGCATTCAGTGTTCGACCAGCCTGACTCGGAATCCGTTGCTGCCCAATACGATCGGATCGTCGCCGCGCTCGCCGACAAGCTCCCCAAGGCCGCTGAACATTTGGAAGCGGCCCGGCCGGATCTACTGGCGTTCACCGCGTTCCCCAAACAGATCTGGCGCCAGATCTGGTCGAACAACCCTCAGGTTATCTGGAGTGCTCCGGTGGGTGTCCTCGATGTCCGACACGAGGGGTTGAGGGTCCGGTTTCTGCCTGGTGGACGTGGTTATCTGCAGTCGTCCAGGAGGCAGATTCCAGGGAGGCGGAGTGTTTGTTACGCGGGTGGTTTCGCCGGTCTCGTCGCGTGAGTCGTGGACCGTTCTCGGTGATGACGATCGGCCGGTGGAGCCGGTTGAGCGGTATCTGGCCTATTTGACCGGGATCGAACGGTCCCCGAACACGGTCAAGGCGTATGCCCACGATCTGAAGGACTGGTTCGAATTCCTCGGCGACCGCGGGTTGGATTGGCGGTCAGTGACTTTGGAAGATGTCGACGGGTTCGTGGCCTGGCTGCGCGCCCCGGCTGAGGCGCGTGACGGGCGGGTGGCGGTGCTGCCGTCGGTGGCGCCGGTATGCAGCGAGTCGACGGTGAACCGGAAGTTGTCGGCGCTGGGTTCGTTCTATACCCATACCGCTCGTGACGGCGTCGATGTTGCCATGTTGTTGTCGTCGTGGCAGGTCGGAGGGGCGCGGGGCGGGTGGAAACCGTTCCTGCATCACATCAGCAAGTCGATGCCGCAGCGGCGGCGGACGGTGGCGTTGAAGGCGCCGAAGAAGCTGCCGCGGGTGCTGACACCGGAGCAGGTGCAGGCCCTGCTGGACGGGTGCGAGCATCTGCGCGACCGGCTGTTGCTGGTAATTCTCTACGACACCGGAATGCGGATTGGTGAAGCATTGGGGTTGCGGCACAACGATATTGCCGCTGCCGAACGCCAGATCACGGTGACGCGCCGCGACAATGACAACGGGGCCCGCGCCAAGTCGCCCACCACGCGCACGGTTCCGGTCAGCGCGGAGCTGATCCGGCTCTACGGCGATTACCTGCATCGCGAATACGGTGACCTGGACAGCGACTACGTGTTCGTCAATCTGTGGGGCCGCCCGTTCGGGCAGCCGTGGACCTACGCCGCGGTCTACGACCTCATCCGCCGCCTGCGCCAGCGCACCGGCATCGACTTCGATCCGCACTGGCTGCGGCACTCGGCAGCAACCAGGCTGCTGCGCGACGGTGTCGGCCTCGAGGTCGTGGCCCAGCTGCTCGGCCACTCGAACGTCACGGTCACCGCCACAACCTACGGGCACCTCACCGTCGAAGACGCCCGAGCGGTGCTCGACGAGGCGGGCTGGTTCGACGGGCGGGTCAGCTGGTGACCGCCCCGGAGATCAACGGCCCGGGTCTGCGGGGCCTGCTGGGCCGGTTGATGGCGGTTGTCCGTCCCGAATTCCGCAGTGATGTCCTGGAATTCCCCGCCGACGACCTGGTGTTCGGCGGGGGCGCCTGCCGGGTTCCCGGCTGCCAGCGCAGCGCACGAGGTCACGGGTTCTGCCAGGGCCATGGCCAGCGGTGGGTCGATGCCGGTCGACCGGACCCGGAGGTGTTCGCGGCGACGACCGATCCGCGGTGGCGGCGTCAGCAGCCGAACCAGCGGTGCGCGGTCGATGGCTGTGGTTACGGCACCGCCCGCGGCGGGTTGTGTTCCATGCACGCCCGGCGCTGGGAGCATGCGGGCAGGCCGGATCGTGACCGGTGGCTGGCTGCGGTTCCGGCGGTCAAACAGCCTGCGGCAGGGGCGGTTTGCCGTATAGAGCACTGCCTGCTCTGGCCGCAGGCCAGCTCACCGTTCTGCCATGCTCACACCAACGCCTGGCGCTGCCACGGCCGCCCGGACCCTGGCGAGTTCGCCGACGGGTTCGTCCCGACCGGCCTGCCCGCCAACGAGACCATCCGTTTGGGGACGCTGGCGCCGGCGCTGCGGCTGGAGATGCAGTACGCGCTGCAGTGCCGCCACGACCAGCGCCGCGGCAAGGTCACCCCGACCATCGTCGGCAGGGTGGTGCGGCTGCTGGTCGCCGCCGAGGTCAGCTCGCTGCTCGACCACGACGAAGCCGGCTGGCGGCAGCTGTCGGGCCAGTTGGACTCCAACGCCCGCGGACTGCTGATGTTCGCTCACCGCGTCGTCGCCGACCTCGCCGAGGATGACGGCTGGGACGGCGAATACGATCGTGACGTCTGGCGCATGCACCGGCTCGGCTTCGACGGACACCGGAGTCTGCGGTTCACCAGCATCACCCAGCCCTGGCTGCAGGAGTTGGCCAAACGCTTTGTCCGGCTGCGTCTTTCCCGCGGACTTGGCCTGGAAGCCGGCGGCGGGCGCCCGGTCTTGGCGATCACCCGGTTCTCGGCGTTCCTGTCCCGCACCGGTGTCGAACGCATCGATCAGCTCGACCGGCCGCTGCTCGAGCACTACCTCGCCGACCTGAGCGAGTTGAGCATCGAACGCCGCCGCAGCCACATCGGCACGCTCAACGGGCTGTTCACCGCGATCCGCCAGCACCACTGGCACTCGGGCCTGGCCGCCACGGTCACCTTCTACAACGAGGACTACCCGCACCGCGCCGAGTTGCTGCCCCGGGCACTGGCCGAGCAGGTCATGACCCAGCTCGAACACCCGGCCAACCTCGACCGGTTCGACAACCGCACCTACCGGCTGATCACCATCGTGCTCATGCGCAGCGGATTGCGGGTCACCGACGCGCTGCGGCTGCGCGCCGACTGCATCACCACCGACGCCGAAGGCGCCCCCTACCTGCGCTACTTCAATCACAAGATGCGCCGCGACGCCCTGGTCCCCATCGACGCCGAGCTGGTCGACCAGATCAACGAACACCGCCGCCGCACCCTCGACCGCTGGCCGGGCGGGACACCGATCCTGTTCCCGCGCCCTACTAAAAACGTCGACGGCACACAGCCGTTGGGAACACCCACATACCGGGCCGCGCTGCTGCGCGGGCTAGCCGCCTGCGACATCCGCGACGACACCGGCCAGCCGGTCCACCTGACGCCTCACCGCTGGCGTCACACTCTCGGCACCCGGCTGATCAACCGGGATGTTCCGCAGGAGGTCGTGCGCCGCATCCTCGACCACGACTCACCGCAGATGACCGCCCACTACGCCCGAATGCACGACACCACCGTTAGACGGGCTTGGGAAGCCGCCCGCAAGGTCGATATCACCGGCCGCACAGTAGTTTTCGACCCAGACGGGCCACTCGCCGACGCCGCCTGGGCCAAACAACGCCTGGCACAAGCAACCCAGGCCCTGCCCAACGGCTACTGCGGGCTGCCGCTGCAGCAGTCCTGCCCGCACGCCAACGCCTGCCTGACCTGCTCCATGTTCCTCACCACCGCCGAGTTCCTGCCCCAGCACCGCACGCAACGGCAGCAGACCCTGGAACTGATCACCGCCGCCGAGGCCCGCGGCCAGAAACGGCTGGCCGAGATGAACCGCACCGTCCTGACCAACCTCGACACCATCATCGACAGCCTCGACACCTCGCAGGACACCGAACATGCGCTCTGACAACAGCATTCACCTCGTCACCGCCGCCCGCCAACGCCACGAACTCACCCGCGCAAAAGCCCTGGCCGCCCTGCACGAGCTCGACCGCACCGGCCAGCCCATCACTTTCAGCACCGTCGCCGACGCCGCAGGCGTCTCCCGTTCCTGGCTCTACGCTCAGACCGACGTCAAAGACGAGATCCGGCGCCTGCGCGCCCGCAACCAGCCCCGGCCGACCCCAACGATTCCGTCCCGGCAACAGTCCAGCGACCAATCCCTGCGCCAGCGCCTCGACATCGCGCTACGCCGCAACCGCGAACTCACCGACGAAAACCAGCGGCTACGCCGCCAACTCGCTGTCGTTCTCGGCCAGAACCGAACCGCGACACCCCACCCCCCACCACATCGCAATCGGATAACGATCGGCCCATGCTGAACCGCCAGCGCACCCACCCGCACGACCGTCATCGACACCGTCCACAACACGAAACACCAGCTCAGACGACCGCACCTGCACCGGACTCCAGATAACGGTGGAGCGGCTCAACAAGGAGATCCGCCGGCGCACCGACGTCGTGGGCATCTTCCCCGACCGCAACGCTCTGATCCGCCTCGTCGGCGCCGTGCTGGCCGAGCAACACGACGAATGGGCCGAGTCCCGGCGCTACCTCGGCCTCGACGTCCTGAGTAAATCACGCACCGTCAACGAAACCCCGACAGAACAGGAGAACGCCCCAGCGGCGCTAACCGCCTGACCCATCACGACGAAGAATCACACGACGACGTCGTACACCACGTCCCTGGACTTGACCGGCGCTGGGCGGCATCCCGATCTGGTCAAGCGCAACTTCACCGCGACTGCCCCCAACCAGTTGTGGGTCACCGACCTGACCTACGTTCCGACCTGGGCCGGCGTGGCGTACGTCTGCTTCATCACCGATGCGTTCAGTCGGATGATCGTCGGCTGGCGGGTCGCGTCGAACATGCGGACCACGATGGTGCTCGATGCGATTGAGATGGCCCGCTGGTCACGCGGAAATACGTTGCCGGGTTTGACATGTCACTCCGACGCCGGATCGCAATTCACGTCCGTTCGCTACGGTGAACGCCTCGCCGAGATCGGTGCGGTGCCCTCCATCGGATCCGTCGGGGACAGCTTCGATAACGCCCTCGCGGAGACGGTGAACGGATACTACAAGTCCGAGCTGATCTACGGGCCGGCCCGCACCGCCCCCTGGAAGACCGCCGAGGATGTCGAACTGGCCACCCTGAGCTGGGTGCACTGGCACAACACAGCGCGTCTGCACGGCTACCTCAACGACCTACCGCCCACAGAGTTCGAAGCCATCTTCTACGCTCCGAAACGGACCGACCAACCCCTGGTCGAAATCCAATAGCCCGAGCCTCCACCGGAACCAGAGCGTCTCAGGCTGGTAGAACTGGGCAAGATCCGTGAGTGTCGCGGCCGCAAACCCTCGAACAGCGAGGAGACCGTCGCCGAGATCGTCAGGCTGACGACCACGACGAACCCGCCGGGTGCCACACATTGGTCGTGCTGGACGATGGCCAATCGGGTGGGGCCCTATATGCAGCGTTAATCCTTGGCCTGGACGGTATATCGGACGGTTTGGACCTGGATCAGTCCGTCGCCGAACACAAAGGTGTCGATGCCGTCGTCCACGCGTGTGGTCGCGGATTCGGCGGCCCACTCGAGCAAGAGCACGTCACCCTCGAAGAACTGGGTCTTCAACTGCCAATCCGCTTTCGGAACATCATCCAGCAGCTGGGTGAACGCCGCACGAATGCCATCCTTGCCGCGAAGGACGCCGCTGGGCGACATGAAGACGGCGTCATCGGCATAATCGGCGACGATCTCATCGAGGTCGCCTGCGCCGAGCGCCTGGGCGTGGTGGGCGAATACTTCCTGCGGCGTGCGGGTCATCGTGGTTCCTTCATCTCGTCGTGTCCTGAGCTAGACCCTAACCCAGATTTTTCGGGGATTATCGCTGGTGACGGCGTGTAGATAAGCGAAAGTGCCTGTCCTGCAAGGGATAATTGGACTTCTCTAGGGTTCAACCATCCTGACGGGAAGGCACTTCGCAGGTGAAGAGTATCGCGGCCGCATCGCGGGTGAAAGTGTCAGCCGACGGCCACGGGGTCGTGTCGCACGCCGGGATGGGCCTACTGCGGGAACTGGCCGACCGGACCGGGTTATCAGCGCAGGTCACCGGGGCTTTGGCCGACACCTACCGCGGGCCGTGGAGCTACGCACCCGGCGAGGTGTTCGCTGATCTGGCCGCGGCGGTCGCCGACGGCGCGGACTGCATTGACGGGGTCGGCCAACTGTGCGGCGACCGTGAGCACGCGTTCGGCGCGAAAGCCTCCACGACCACGATGTGGCGGCTGGTCAATGAGCGCATCGACGCTGCACACCTGCCTGCGGTGCGCGCGGCCCGCGCCAGCGCGCGGGCGGCGGCCTGGGCCGCCGGTGCGGCCCCGAACCGGGTGGCTGGCTGCACATCGACATCGACGCCACCCTGGTGATCGATCACTCCGACAACAAACACGGCGCGACGCCGACCTGGAAGAAGTCGTTCGGGCACCATCCGCTGCTGGCGTTCCTGGACCGCCCGAGATCGCCGGCGGGGAAGCCCTGGCCGGGCTGCTGCGCAGCGGCAACGCGGGCTCCAACACCGCCAGCGACCACGTCATCGTCCTGGCCCAGGCGCTGGCAGCGCTGCCCGCGCCGTGGCGGCCCGACTCGAGTCGTGGCGGTGATCCCGACCGGCCCCAGGTGCTGGTGCGTTGCGACACCGCCGGAGCCACCCACCGATTCGCCGACGCCTGCCGTGAGCAGGGGTCGGATTCTCCTTCGGCTACCCCGTCGACGCCCGCGTCCAGGACGCCGTGGACACACTCAACCTTGCCGAGGGCTGGTACCCGGCCATCGACACCGACGGTGGGCTGCGCGACGGCGCCTGGGTCGCCGAGGCCACCACCTTGGTCAACCTCAACAGCTGGCCGCCGGGCACCCGGCTGATCCTGCGCAAAGAGAGACCGCATCCCGGCGCCCAGCTGCGGTTCACCGACACCGACGGGATGCGCGTCACCGCGTTCATCACCGACACACCGCCCGGTGTCGTGGCCGGCCAAGTCGCCGGCCTGGAGTTGCGGCACCGCCAGCACGCCCGCGTCGAGGACCGCATCCGCGAACTCAAGAACGCCGGCCTGCGCAACCTGCCGTGTCACGGCTTCTGGGCCAACGCCGCCTGGCTCGAGATCGTCCTGGCCGCCGCCGACCTGGTCATCTGGGCACGGCTCATCGGATTCACCAGTGATCCGACGCTGGCCCGCGCCGAGATCGCCACGTTCCGCTACCGCGTGCTGCACGTCGCGGCCCGCATCACCCGCGGCGCCCGCCAACTCCGGCTGCGCATCGACGCCACCTGGCGCTGGGCCACCTCGATCGCGACCGCCTGGCAGACGATCCGCACCGCCTTCGGATAACAGCCGGCCTCCTGACCGATCGATCACGAAAGACATACCGGCCCTAGGAAAGCCCGCCCCACCCGGCGACACGGGACCAACCCACCATGCCCTGTGACCGCAGACGTCACCCGACCAACCATCACGCCCTACAGATCCACCGCCATCACCATCGACGAAAAATCCGGGCTAATTGGAGTCGTGTTGTAAGCCAGATGCTGTGAGCAGCGCTTGAGAGTAGCGGTCTCAGCCGGGCGGGTGAACAGGCCATACGCGGTCTCGAACTCGTCGAGGGCCAACCGGTGGGTGATCATGGGCGCGGTGTTGGGTCGGCCGTTGGCGACGAGTTCGATCAAGCTCCGCGTGGCGTACGTATCGACGAGCGCCTTCATTGCGTCCTCTTCTGCTGGCTCGACCATCCCGAGTCCTCGATCGGTATCTACTGCTTCGGTCGCACTTCGGTTACGGCCGCAAAATCGGCTCGATCGCGTGCAACACGGTGGCGTCTTCGATGGTGGACGGGGTCGGCTCGTCCTTGCCGTGGGCGATGCCGCGCATGGTTTTCCGCAGGATCTTGCCGGAGCGGGTCTTAGGTAGCGCGGCCACGACGTCGACCTGCTTTAAGCAGGCCACCGCCCCGATCTCGTCGCGCACCAACTTGACGAGCTCGTCGGCCAGTCCCTCGGCGGACGCGCGGGCCTTCAGCACGACCAGCCCACGCGGCACCTGACCTTTGATCTCGTCGGCAACCCCGATGACGGCGCATTCGGCCACCGCCGGGTGGGTGGCCAGCACCTCTTCGATCGCGCCGGTCGAGAGCCGGTGTCCCGCGACATTGATGACGTCGTCGATGCGGCCCATCACGAACAGGTAGCCGTCCTCGTCAATGTAGCCGCCGTCGCCGGTGAGGTAGTAGCCGGGATGCTCGCACAGATAGGCCGCCTCGTAGCGAGCGTCGTCACCCCATAGCGTCGGCAACGTGCCCGGCGGCAACGGCAACGCGATGCAGATCGCGCCGTCCTCGCCCGGTTGGCACTCCGAGCCGTCGATGCGCAGCACGTGCACGTCATAGCCGGGCATCGGCACCGTGGGCGATCCCGGTTTGATCGGCAGCGCCTCCACCCCCATCGGGTTGGCAGCGACCGCCCAGCCGGTCTCGGTCTGCCACCAGTGGTCGACGACCGGGACGCCCAGCTTCTCGGCCGCCCAAGCATAGGTATCCGGGTCGAGACGCTCGCCGGCCTGGAACAAACAGCGCAGGCCGGTCAGGTCATAGCGGTGAATGTGAGTGCCCTCGGGATCCTCCTTGCGGATCGCCCGCAGCGCGGTCGGCGCCGAAAACAGCGCCTTCACACCGTGTTCCGAGACGACGCGCCAGAACGCGCCGGGATCCGGGGTGCCGACGGGCTTGCCCTCGTAGAGCACCGTCGTCGCACCCAGCAACAGCGGGCCGTACACGATGTAGGAGTGCCCGACCACCCAGCCGACATCGGAGGCCGCCCAAAACACCTCGCCCGGTGCTACGTCGTAGATGTGGCGCATGCTCCACAGCAAGGCGACGGCGTGCCCGCCGTTGTCACGGACGATGCCTTTGGGTTTTCCGGTGGTGCCGGAGGTGTAGAGGATGTACAGCGGATCGGTGGCCGCGACCGGTACCGCTTCGACGGGCTCGGAATTGCCGATCAGCTCGTGCCAATCCAGGTCGCGGCCGGGGACTAGTTCGCAGCGGTGACGGTCGCGCTGCACGATCACGCAGGCGGCCGGCTTGTGCTGGGCCATGTCGAGCGCGGCGTCGAGCATGGGCTTGTACTCCACGATGCGGCTCGGCTCGATGCCGCAGGAGGCGGAGACGACGACCGTCGGGCGGGCGTCGTCGATGCGGGTGGCCAGTTCATGCGGGGCGAACCCGCCGAACACCACCGAATGTACCGCGCCCAGCCGGGCGCAGGCCAGCATCGCGATCACCGCCTCGGGCACCATCGGCAGGTAGATCACCACCCGGTCACCCTTGCCCACCCCGAGCGCGCGCAGCACCCCGGCGAACCGCGCGGTCTCGTCGAGCAGCTCGTGGAAGGTGTAGGTGCGTTTGGTGCTAGTGACGGGGGAGTCGTAGATCAGCGCAGGCTGGTCGGCGCGGCCGCCTGCGACGTGGCGATCCAGCGCGTTGACGCAGGTGTTCAGCTGCCCGTCCGGGAACCAGCGGTAAAATGGTGGATTTGTGTCGTCCAGAACGCGCTGCGGCTCGCGGGTCCAGGTCACCGCCCGCGCGGCGTCGCTCCAGAAGCCCGTCGGATTTTCGATACTCGAGTTGAACAGTTCTCGGTACCCGATATCGCTCATGATTGTGATTGTCTCCTCAGCCATCAACGGATCATCTCCACGTCCAAATGAGGCTCGAAGCCGTGCGGCACCGGCCGCGTCGCGCAGACCACCGCAGCACGCCTGAATCGCAGAGCATCGTCGGTCAAGCGGTTGCTGAGACGACATCGTCGGCGAGCGATTCGACCGCGGTCATGATCAGTTCGGCGGTGTGTTCGGGCACTTCTGCAGCCGAGAGGCTTTTTCTCAAATGCGCGCCGACGAGGTCGAAGTGGCGGCGGGTGATCCCGCGCCCCTGGTGGACCTGGCGCATCGAGGGACCGACGTACGGCTCGGGCCCGCCGAGAGCCGCGGCAAAGAATTCGACCTGTTTGCCCTTCAGCCGCTCAATCCTTGTGCCGCTGAAGAATGGCGCCAATTCCTGGTCGGCCAGCACTCGTCCGTAGAAGTCCTCGACGACGTCTTCGAGCGCCTCCGCACCGCCGATGTGCTCATAGATGCTTGCCATGCTGCCGATCCCTTCGCCGCGTGCGTCAGATGCCGCTCGACGCTACGCAGTGGCGGTTGGCGCAAGGTTGGACCATCGGCGGCGTGTTCCGAACTCTGCCGCCTGATGCCCGCCAATGCCGCGCGAGTGCAGTGGGCGACGAGCGTCTGACACTGACACATCTGTCTGCACATGTCTGCGTAGCCGCACTGCCGATTCGCCGGGCACCAGTGTGCAGTTTTCGGACACATAGCCCCTCCTTTTGATGCGGACAATTTCCAGGAAGAGCGCTACAACGGTTAATCGGCGAACACAGCGAAGGCGCTGGGCACATAGGGAGATAAAGATGAAAACAAGAGCGGCAGTCCTGTTCGAGGGTGGCAAGCCCTTTGAGATCGTCGATTTGGATCTCGAGGGCCCTCGCGACGGTGAGGTGCTGATCAGGTATGTGGCCGCCGGATTGTGCCATTCCGATCTGCACCTGACCGACGGGGATCTGGTGCCTCGGTTCCCGATCGTGGGTGGTCATGAGGGGGCAGGCATTATCGAGGAGGTCGGCGCCGGTGTCACCAAGGTTAAACCGGGTGATCACGTGGTGTGTAGCTTCATCCCCAATTGTGGGCGCTGTCGCTACTGCGCGACGGGGCGTTCCAACCTGTGTGATATGGGTGCGACGATCCTGGATGGCCATATGCCCGACGGGTCGTTCCGGTTCCGTATGGGCGATACCGATTTCGGCGCGATGTGCATGCTGGGCACATTCGCTGAGCGGGCGACCATCTCCGAACATTCGGTGGTCAAGGTCGATGATTGGCTGCCGTTGGAGACCGCGGTGCTGGTCGGTTGTGGTGTGCCGACCGGGTGGGGCAGCGCCAACTATGCGGGCGCGGTGCGCGCCGGCGATACCACGGTGGTGTACGGCATCGGCGGGATCGGCATCAACGCCGTGCAGGGCGCCAAGCAGGCGGGCGCGAAATACGTGATCGCGGTGGATCCGGTGGCGTTCAAACGCGAGACCGCGGCGAAGTTCGGCGCGACGCATGTTTTCGCCACGGCCGACGAGGCCGCCGAGAAGGTTACCGAACTGACCTGGGGGCTGATGGCCGACCAGGCCATCATCACCGTCGGCACCGTCGACGAACAGGTGGTCACCGACGCGTTCAACACCATCGGGCGGGGCGGCACGGTGGTGATCACCGGCTTGGCCAACCCGGAGAAACTGACGGTCCATGTCTCCGGCGGGGTGATGACGCTGTTCGAGAAGACGATCAAGGGCACCCTGTTCGGTTCGGCCAATCCGCAGTACGACATCGTCAAGCTGCTGCGGCTCTACGACGCCGGCCAACTGAAACTGGATGAACTGGTCACCAAGAGGTACACGCTCGAGCAGGTGAACGAGGGCTACCAGGACCTGCGGGACGGCAAGAACATCCGAGGCGTCATCACCCATGCCCAGTGAACTCAGTTACGCCTCGGCCACCAGCGACGTACCTCTCCTCGGCGACACGATCGGTGCCAATCTAGACCGCGCGGCGCGATTGTTCGCCGAGCGCGACGCACTCGTAGAGTGTTGGACGGGTCGGCGCTGGACATACCGGGAATTTGTCTCCGATGTGGATACCCTGGCCTTGGGCCTGCTAGAGCGGGGCATCGGCAAAGGTGACCGCGTGGGCATCTGGGCGCCCAACTGCGCGGAGTGGGCCCTTGTCCAGTACGCCACAGCCAAAATCGGCGCGATCCTGGTCAACATCAACCCCGCCTATCGAGCACACGAGCTGGAGTACGTGCTCAATCAGGCCGGCGTGATGTCGCTGATCGCTGCGGAGAGGTTCAAATCGTCGGACTATTCCGCGATTATCGAGAAAGTCAGGCCGCGATGCGAGGCGCTCAAACAGGTGGTGTTGCTGGGGGGTGACGACTGGAATGCGTTGCTCGGGACTGGGCGGCGAGCCGATCGCGGTCGACTGTCGGCGATAGCGCACACCCTCACTGCCGACGACCCGATCAACATCCAATACACATCCGGCACCACAGGCTTCCCCAAGGGTGCCACCCTGAGCCACCACAACATCTTGAACAACGGTTTCTTGGTTGGTGAGCTGTGTGGCTACACGGAAGCCGACCGGATCTGCCTTCCGGTGCCCTTCTACCACTGCTTCGGCATGGTGTTGGGCAACCTTGCCGCAACGAGCCATGGCGCATGCATGGTGATTCCGGCGCCGGCCTTCGAGGCGAGAGCCACGCTCCAAGCGGTACACGCAGAGCGGTGCACGTCGCTATACGGCGTGCCGACAATGTTCATCGCCGAACTGGCCGAGCCGGGATGTGCGGATTTCGACTTGACCAGCCTGCGGACGGGCATCATGGCCGGCTCCCCGTGCCCGGTGGAGGTGATGAAGCAGGTTATCGAGCGGATGGGCATACCCGAGGTGACGATCTGCTACGGCATGACCGAGACCTCACCTGTGTCGACGCAGACCAGAGTCGACGATTCGATCGAGCGCCGGGTGTCCACGGTCGGAACGGTGCACCCACATCTGGAGGTCAAGATCGTCGACCCGGAAACCGGAGTGACGGTGCCGCGCGGCACGGCGGGCGAGCTGTGTACCCGCGGATACTCGGTGATGCTCGGGTATTGGCAACGGCCCGACTGGACGAGCGAAGCCATCGATGCCGCGCGGTGGATGCATACCGGCGACCTGGCGACAATGGACGAGGAGGGCTATGTCTCCATCATTGGCCGGATCAAGGACCTGGTTATCCGCGGCGGAGAGAATATCTACCCCCGCGAGATAGAGGAGTTCCTCTACACCCACCCGCAGATCCTCGACGCGCAGGTGATCGGCGTTCCGAATCCCAAGTACGGCGAGGAACTCATGGCGTGGATCCGCATGCGGGAGGGGGCTGAACCGCTGACCGCGGAGGCACTGCGCGATTTTTGCACCGACAAGCTGGCACACTACAAGATCCCCCGCTACGTTCACGTCGTCGACGAATTTCCCATGACCGTCACCGGCAAGATCCGCAAGGTCGAGATGCGTGAGAAGGCGATCGAACTGCTCAATTTGCGGCAGCCCTGAACCCAACGAAACGCGCCCCGCGTCAGCGCAACAAGGCCCGCGACATGACGACGCGCTGAATCTGGTTGGTGCCCTCGTAGATCTGGGTGATTTTGGCGTCGCGCATGAACCGCTCGACGGGAAAGTCGGTGGTGTACCCGGACCCGCCGAACAGCTGCACGGCGTCTGTGGTCACCTCCATCGCGACATCGGATGCGAAGCACTTCGACGCCGACGAGATGAAGCCCAGGTTGGGCTCACCGCGTTCGGCGCGGGCAGCGGCGGTGTAGACCATCAACCGCGCGGCTTCCACCTTCATCGCCATATCCGCCAGCATGAACTGCACGGCCTGGAAATCCGCGATCGGCTTGCCGAACTGCTTGCGCTCCTTGACATAGGCGATCGACGCGTCGATGGCGCCCTGGGCGATGCCGACGGCCTGTGCGCCGATCGTCGGGCGGGTGTGGTCGAGGGTGGCCAGCGCGGTCTTGAAGCCGGTGCCGGGCTCGCCGATGATCCGGTTGCCGGGGATGCGGCAGTCCTCGAAGTACAACTCCGTGGTCGGAGAACCCTTGATGCCCATCTTCTTCTCCTTGGCGCCCACGCAGAAGCCGGGATCGTCTTTGTGCACGATGAAAGCCGAGATGCCGTTGGCGCCCTTGTCCGGGTCGGTCACCGCCATCACCGTGTACCACGTCGAGTGCCCGCCGTTGGAGATCCAGCACTTGGCGCCGTTGAGCACCCACTGGTCGCCCTCGGCGCGGGCCCTGGTGCGCATCGAGGCGGCGTCGCTGCCGGCCTCGCGCTCCGACAGCGCATACGACGCGACAGCCTCACCGGCGGCAATCGACGGCAGCACCTGCTTCTTGAGTTCCTCTGAGCCGCGCAGCAGCAGGCCCATGGTGCCGAGTTTGTTGCAGATCGGGATCAGCGACGACGACGCGCACACCCGCGCCACCTCTTCGATGACGATGCACGCGGCCACCGCGTCGCCGCCCTGCCCGCCGTACTCTTCGGGGATGTGGATCGCTGCGAAGCCCGAAGACGTCAGGGCGGCCAGGGCTTCGTCGGTGTAGCGGGCCTTCTCGTCGACGTCGGACGCATACGGGGCGATCTGCTTCTCACACAGGTCACGCAAGACGGAACGCAGCTCGTTGTGTTCATCGGAGAGCTTGAAAGGACCGAATTGCGTCATGCCGAGCGGGCTCTGAGCCCCAGTCACGTTTGACCATCCATCATGGTCGCGGACCTGGCGGGTGAGGAGTCGGTGAGGAGTTGTGGCATTGGCGTCCTTGTCTGTTTCGTTTATCAGCGACGGCCGACGTTGCTGATAAACGAAGTTCGGCAGCGCGATTCGTGCGGCCCGTGGCCTCTTTAGCCCGTAATGGCCGTCCAAGCGATCTGGAACGATGAAACCCACCGCTGCCGCGCGGTGGGCCTGGCAGGCAGCGGCGCGTCATCGCGCGACGGTCCCGTAAATCAGATAAAAGATGTAGCTGCTTGCTGTTTAAACCGGCCCGGGAGCGTCGCAGCATACTTCGGATTCTGACGTGATCATGCTGGCCGTAACTGTCCAACAATCGCACAGTCACAGGCCGGCTCACCTCCAGCACAGCGCCTCAGCGCTTCCTCGCAGGACGGCCCACATGAAAGGCACTGAGCGGTTCTACTACTGCCTAGACGGTATGGGAGGCCCCAGCCCCCCATACCGGCTCTTCGATTTTGACCGGGCAATCAGCATGAAGTCTGGGTTGCGGCCCGCTGTTTGCGGGTGCAGTGGAATCGTATCCGCCGGGCTGAGTTCTCTCGGTTCCGGAAGCCGCATCCGACTCGTTTGACCTGTTTGACAAGCCGGTTGTAGCCCTCGGTACGGCCGTTGGTGATCCCGGTGGTCACGAACGCGTTGATTTCGGGCCACCAGGTGTCGATGGTGCCGGCCAGGGTGAGTAGCTCAGGGATCCCGGAGTCGATGCACCACGCTAGGAACCGGTGCAGCCGATGCCGGGTCAGGTGTGGATCGCCGCCGACGCGCACGGTGGACAGCAGGGTGCGCAGTTCCTCCTTGGCGATCTATGCCGACAGGATCTGGCTACTGGGGTCTTCGGCGACGATGGCATTCCACATCTTGGCGAAGCTCTTGTCCGAGAGTCTCTCTCGTGCGCGCAGCAGCCGCCGACGGTTGGCCCACTCCGGGTCAAGTTTGCCGCCGCGGCGATCGCGCAGGTCCCAGGTGACACGGCGGCGGACCTTGGTCAGTGCGCCGTTGGCGAGGTGGACCAGGTGGAAGTGATCGACGACCAGCGTCGCGTTGGGCAACAACCCCGGGGTGCGAACCGCCGTGGCGTAGACCGCGGCCGGGTCGATCGCCACGTAGTGGATGCCTAAGCGAAACTGCTCGCTGCGTTCGTGCAGCCACTCGATCACCGTGGCGCCGGTGCGGCCTTCACGTTGCCCCAACAGACCCTGGTTGCCGGCCAGATCAACGAACCCGGTGTCCCACGGATCGACCCGTATCCACCTCCCACCAGCAACGCACCGTTCCCACCGGGGCTTTCCACGGCGGGTCTCATCGATGCCGAGCACCCGGGTCGGCTCGGGTTCGGCCAGCAGCACCTCAGCGTGGGCGACGAACGCGCGGTGCGCGGTCGGCCACGACACCCCGTGAGCATCGGCGACCTCGGCCACCGAGCGGGCCGCATCCCCGATCGCCGCGCCGATCTGGGTGCGCAACCGCGTCGTGGTGCGAGTCCGCGACGGGACCTGCGCGATAGCCTCGGTGAACGAAGACCGCTCACAGTAGTCTTCTCGGCAACGCCACCGAGTCTTGGTCCACCGCACCATGATCCGGTCCTGCCCGTAGGGAATATCACGCGGCCAGGTGGACACCCGGCCCTTCACCGACGTGGACACCACCCCACACGACGGGCACACCGCCGCCGTCTCATCAGCGGTGACTACATGCACCACACGAGTACCGTCGGCTGAACGCTCAACACGCTCGACTCGTACTCCTGGCAGCCCGAACAACAATGTCGTACCGTCAGACACGGCCCTTGGTTTCCTTCCACCGTCCGAAAGCGTCGCAACTCTCAGACTTCGGAAGGCCAAGGGCCTCCCCATGCAACGACACGCTCTATGAGAGCGAAATCACAACTGCCCCATTAAAATTGAAGAGCCCCCATACCGTCTAGCGCGTTCGACGCCGGCAAAGTGGACATCTCGGTTAATCGCGACTAACATTTACGCAGTTAGTCGCAATTAACCGAGTCAATCGGGCGAGGCGACGCAAGGCAAACATGTCGTGAGCGTATTCACACCGCCGGTTTGGAGGATTGATGACGACGTCGGTGATTGTTGCTGGAGCACGTACTCCGGTGGGCAAGTTGATGGGTTCGCTAAAAGACTTCTCCGGCAGCGATCTGGGCGGCATCGCGATCTCCGGGGCGCTGGAAAAGGCAAAGGTGCCGGCGTCGCTCGTCGAGTATGTGATCATGGGCCAGGTGCTGACCGCGGGCGCCGGACAGATGCCGGCGCGGCAGGCCGCGGTGGCCGCCGGGATCGGCTGGGACGTGCCGTCGTTGACCATCAACAAGATGTGCCTGTCCGGCATCGACGCGATCGCGCTTGCCGATCAGCTGGTTCGGGCCGGTGAGTTCGATGTCGTCGTCGCCGGTGGTCAGGAATCGATGACCAGGGCGCCGCATCTGCTGATGGACAGCCGCGCGGGCTACAAGTACGGCGATGTCACCGTTCTTGACCACTTGGCCTACGACGGGCTGCACGACGCGTTCACCGATCAGCCGATGGGCGCCCTGACCGAGCAGCGCAACGACGTGGATCAGTTCACCCGCGCCGAGCAGGACGAGTTCGCGGCGCGGTCGCACCAAAAGGCCGCTGCGGCTTGGAAAGACGGCGTCTTCGCCGATGAGGTGGTGCCGGTGACGATTCCGCAGCGCAAGGGGGACCCCCTGGAGTTCAGCGAGGACGAAGGCATCCGCACTAACACCACGGCCGAGTCGCTGGCCGGCCTCAAGCCCGCCTTCCGCAAGGGCGGCACGATCACCGCCGGTTCGGCGTCGCAGATCTCCGACGGCGCCGCCGCCGTGGTAGTGATGAACAAGGCCAAGGCGCAGGATCTGGGTCTGACGTGGCTGGCCGAGATCGGTGCCCACGGCGTTGTCGCGGGCCCGGACTCGACGCTGCAGTCGCAGCCGGCGAATGCCATCAAGAAAGCCATTGCGCGCGTAGGGATCTCCGTCGATCAGCTTGACGTGATCGAGATCAATGAAGCGTTCTCTGCGGTGGCGCTGGCCTCGATGAAGGAACTCGGTGTCGACCCGAGCAAGGTCAATGTCAACGGCGGCGCCATCGCGATCGGCCATCCCATCGGCATGTCCGGTGCGCGGATCACCCTGCACGCCGCCCTTGAGCTGGCACGACGCGGGTCCGGGTACGCCGTGGCCGCGCTGTGCGGCGCCGGCGGCCAGGGCGATGCGCTCATCTTGCGCGCGAGTTAGCCACCGGACAGGGATGGGGCGAATTCACGGCGAGGTGGCGTCGGGGGCCCTTTGATCCCGCCGGATTCACCGCATCCGCTGTTGTGGCAGTGCAATTCACAAACACAGGCAGGAGCTTGAAATGCGCATCGACTACTCCGATTTCCCCACCCTGCGACTCGACCATCCCGACGAGGGGATCCTCGAGATCACGCTCGCCGCGCCCGGCCTGAATTCGGTTGGCCCACGCATGCATCGCGACCTCGCCCACATATGGCCCGTAATCGAGCGAGATCCCGACGTTCGCGTCGTCCTGGTTCGCGGTGAAGGGACGGCCTTCTCGTCCGGGGGAAACTTCGACTTGCTCGAAGCAATGGTCGATGACTACGAAGCCCGTATTCGGATCATGCAGGAGGCCCGCGATCTGGTCGGTAACATGGTCAACCTCGACAAGCCGGTCGTCTCTGCAATTCGCGGTCCTGCCGTCGGCGCGGGCCTGGTAGTCGCGGTGCTGTCCGACATCTCCGTCGCCGGCCGCACCGCAAACATCATCGACGGGCACACACGGCTCGGCGTCGCCGCGGGCGATCACGCCGCCATCTGCTGGCCGCTGCTGGTGGGGATGGCCAAAGCAAAGTACTACCTGCTCACCTGTGATCGCCTGTCCGGCGCGGAGGCCGAGCGAATCGGTCTGGTATCCATCTGTGTCGACGACGAAGAGGTTCTGGCGACGGCTCATCGCATTGCCGCTCAGTTGGCCTGTGGCGCGCAGGGGGCAATCCGCGGGACCAAGCGCAGCCTCAACCATTGGTATCGCATGTTCGAGCCCGCCTTCGAAGCCTCGCTTGGCCTGGAGTTCCTCGGATTTGGCGGCCCCGACGTCAAAGAAGGCCTGGCAGCGCACCGTGAGAAGCGTCAGCCTCGATTTGACACCCGACCAGTGGAAACTTCGATGGACGATCCACGATGACCCGCCTGGACGGGCGCACCGCGCTGGTGACCGGCGGTGCCGGTGGGATCGGTGCCGCGATCTGCCGGCACCTCGCCGAGGCCGGCGCCCGAGTAGCGGTGTGCGATCTGGACCTCGTCGGCGCCGAGGAGACAGCGTCTGCGCTGCCGGGTACGAGCGCCGGGTTCGCGATCGACGTCACCGACAGCTCGGCTGTCGCCCGCACGGTCGATGCGGTGCGCCGACAATTCGGCGAGATCGAGATCCTGGTCAACAACGCCGGTATCGACACTATCGAGAAGTTCGTCGACTCGACCGAAGAGACCTGGCGGGCACTCGTAACGGTCAATTACCTCGGCACGGTCATCGTCAGCCGTGCAGTGCTCGATTCGATGATCGAGCGCAGGCGGGGGCGCATCATCAATATCGGATCCGACGCTGGGCGTGTGGGATCCGCAGGCGAGGTGGTGTACTCGGGCACCAAGGGAGCCATAATCGCTTTCAGCAAGGGTTTGGCCCGCGAGATGGCCACGAAGGGCGTCACCGTCAACACCGTCTGCCCGGGTCCCACGAACACCGCGCTGCTCAAGAAGGTCGCGGCCGCCAGCCAAGGGCTGTACGACGCGCTTGCGCGCGCGATCCCGATGAAGCGCATCGGGACACCCGACGACATCGCGCCTGCCGTTGTCTTCTTCGCCGGCGACGGCGCGTCCTACATCACTGGCCAGACGTTGTCGGTGAGCGGCGGCCTGACGATGGTTTGATCGCCGACGGCCGGAGGACGGCGATAACTTATCGTCGGTTCCTCAGGACACGGGTGCCACCGGCCCACCGGTCATGAATTCCCTGCTGGTTCGGGCTGTTGCCGATCGTCGACGCGATTAGGGGGTAGGCGGTCAAGCCGAGTAGTACGCCGACAAATGGGAGAACAACCAACAATGTGAATGCGTTTCGGATGGCGGATTGTTTCATGGTGGGCATAGCCGCAACATCGGGGCCGCGCACCTGTAGCCCCATGACTTTCTTGCCCGGCGTCCAACCTCGGGTCGACTCGAACACAATGAAGTAGATGAACCCGGCCAGGCCGGACACTGCGATTATGGCATATAGGTTGCGCTCTGCGCCCAGTGGTATGGCAATGACAACGGCCAAGACCAACACGATCAGGTTGTCGATTACCCGGGCGCCGAGCCGCGAACCCAGCCCCGCCGCCTGCGCGTCGGCGGGCGATGGCCCCGGCGAATGGATGCCCCGGGGATCTTTCGGATCGGAATCGTCAACGGTCACACTCGGGTTCTCCGATCGATTGGGTGGTTACGGTGCATTCGCTTGTCATCGTCCGACGAGTTCGTCTGTCATCTTGTTGGTCGCGCGCTCCAGTCCCGAAAGGTCGCGGACAATTTCGACCCGATCACACGACGGGGCATACAGCGGAAGGTCGCAGCGGCCAAGGGCCCACGAGTATCTCGGTTCCGGTGTCAGCCAGATGACCTCACGTGCGCGCCGCGCGATCTCTTCGAACGCCGGCACGTTCGGGTCGTTGCCGTTTCCGCGGCCGTCGCCGAGGATGAGTACGGTGGTGCGGCGGGTGATTGCCGCCGCGTGCTCGGCGAGCAAGCCCGCAAAGGCGGCACCGTAATCGGAGTTCGCATCCACATCGAGCACGTCTCCGCCAAAGATCAGCCCGAGGGCGCGTTCGGTGGGGTGTTCGGCAAACAGCTCGGTGATCTCGGCGATTTCTGCGACGAAGACGAACGAGCGCACCTGGGCGAAGAGGTCCTGAAGGCCGTGGACCAGGTGCAGGGTGAACCGTGCGGTGGAGCGCACGGACAGGCTGACGTCGGCCAGCACCAGCAATCGGGGTTTGTCCTCCACCCGGCGCATGGTGATCGGGTTGAACGGGACGCTGTCGTGGCGCATGTTGCGGCGCATGGTGCGCCCGGAGTCGATTCGGCCACGGGTGTCTCGCTTGCGGCGTTGGGTCAAGGCCCCGTGCAACGATCTCGCCAGGCGGCGCAACGAGGTTTCCAGGTCGGCGCGATCTTGCTCGCCAACCACATCGACCGCGCCGAGTCGGCGTTCGCCGGACTCGATCACCCGCTGCTCGAGGGCCAACAACGCCTCCAGGTGACGCTTGAGGGCGGCGGGCAGATCAGCTAGAACTCCGGCCAGCCCTGCCGCGAAAGCTTTCGGATCGTCGTCGCCGGCGTCGGCCGCCTGGTCTTCCGCCGCGTTAAGCCATGCCAGCAGCGCCTCCTCCTCCGCCACGCTGAGGTCGGCGTCGACGCGGGTTCCGGTGCTGCGTGAGAGCCGGCCGGGGGCACCCGCACCGTGTAGGCGGTTGGCTTCAAGCTGTACGCGCCGGGCGTCACCGATCAACCCCTGGTTGTCCTTGGAGAACGCGATCTCGTCGGTCATCGCGGCGAGGTCGATCTTGTTGGCCTCCTGGTGCAGGTTGTACTGCTGCGCCAGGTCGTCCGGGTCGAAGAAGTCCCGGATGTCGTCGGGCGCGCCGTGCTCGTGCCCCTGCTGCGGAATGGGGCTCGGATTCTCCGAAACGGTGAACGACTCCAGTGTGCCGGTGTCGCTCAGGTCGTCGTGGGTGTGGCCGTGCGAGTCGTCATCGCCGAAGCCGACGCGAACCAGGGAGAAGAACGCGTCGAATACTTCGTCGAATACGGCTTGGTCACGTCGATCCTTGAGCAGCGCCACCGACAGGGCGCAGCGCAGGGTTTCCCTGTCTGCCAGCACTCCGGGCTGACTTGCCGCGCGTAACGCGTCCAACGCCTCCGACACCGAGATGCGCACGCCTGCCAGACGAAGCAGTCGCACGAACCGGTGGATCGCATTCTCCACGCAACATCCTCACAGGGCGCGGCGTCGGGCGAAGGAGCGGCTGCCCTGCTCCCCGCTGATCTGCGCCCGGGACCGAGACGGGATTTTATCCGCCTTCGGGGTTCCGTAATAGCCTTCGTCGAAGCGGCCCGGCGTGTCTTTTGCGGCTCGCACCGCGGCGCCGTCGACATCGCCTCCGAGAAGTTGGTGGTCATGGTCTTCGTGGCGATGGTGGTTGTGCTGATGTGAATGATCGTGGTGGTGTCCGGGCGAGTCCGGAACGGCGGCATTCGGGTCCACCAGCCGCGGGATGACCTCGAGCGCCTTGCGCACATCCTTGTCGTATTTGACCACGACTGACACGGTCTCGGCGAGAACGGGTGCGGTCAGTTCGTCCACACCGAGCACCGCGAGGGTGCGTGCCCAGTCGATGGTTTCCGAGATGCTGGGAGCCTTGCGCAGTTCGAGTTGACGCAGTCCGCGAACGATATCGACCAGCTGGGCGGCCAGAACGTCGGATAGCCCGGTGTCTTTGGAGCGGACGATGGCGAGTTCGCGTTCGGCGGTGGGGTAGTCGAGGAACATGTGCAAGCAGCGCCGCTTGAGCGCAGCCGCGAGGTCGCGCGTGTTGTTAGAGGTCAACACGACATAGGGTGGCTGCGTGGCGGTGAACGTGCCCAGCTCGGGCACGGAGATCTGAAACTCGCCGAGCATCTCCAGCAGTACCGCCTCGAGCGCTTCGTCGGCGCGGTCGACCTCGTCGATCAGAAGCACCACGGGCTCTGGGGCGCGGATCGCCTCCAACAACGGTCGCGCAGCCAGGAAACGCTCGGAAAAGAACACGCTCTCCTGGGCGCCGATGCGCTCGACGGCATCATGTAGGTCCGTCGCGTCGGCGACGATCTGGCCGATCTTCTCCCGCAGGATCTGGGTGTAGAGCAGCTGCTTGCCGTAATCCCATTCGTACAGCGCCTTGGTCTCGTCCTGGCCCTCGTAGCACTGCAGGCGCAGCAACCGGCGGCCGGTGGCCGCCGCCAACGTCTTGGCCAGCTCGGTCTTCCCAACGCCGGCCGGCCCTTCCAGCAACACCGGTTTGTTCATCCTGGTGACAAGGTAAACCGTGGTCGCCAACCGCCGGTCGGCGATATAGCCGAGCTCGGTCAAACGGGCGACGACGTCGTCGACGCTCGCGAAAATGCCATCGGCGCCGGCGAGAGTGGTAGTGCCTGGAAGGGTCACGGTAATCCTTTGGGTGACGGGTGGGGCCGGACAGGGTTAGGGAAAGCCGCTGCCCAACCCGTTCCCCTTCAGCTGAGCAGGTCGTCGAGATCGCCGTTGAGACAGTGCTCAACCACGGGGCGCACCGTTTCAAACGTGCACTCCTTAGGGTTGCCTGGGGTGCAGGCGTCTCCGAGGACATGGTTGGTGATGTTGTCGACGTCGTCCTTGTCACCTTTGATGGTAGGCCGCGATTCGTAGAACTTCGTCGGGCCTTGGCCGAGCCGGTTCTTGCTGTAGCTGTTTTGGGTCACGTCAGTGAACTTTTCGGGGATCCCGACGTCTCTCAACAGTCTGATGCTGGCAGCCAGTGCCTGGTCGGCCGCTTGAACCTCTGTCAAACCGGCGGTGTCTACGCCCATCGCCTCGGCGATGTCGGCGAACCGCCTGTACATCACCGGCATGTTGAACGCCCAGACCCGCGGCAGGGCGATGGCGTTGTTCAGTCCGTGATGGGTGTCGTAGAACGCGCTCACCGCGTGTGAGATCGAGTGGATGATGCCCAGCCCGCCGGAGTTGAACGCCTGGGCTGCGATGTACTGCGCGTACATCATGCCCTCGCGTCCAGCGAGCTCCTGCGGGTTCCACGTCGCCTGCCGCAGGTTCTGCGCGGTCAGCTTGATCGCATAAAGCGCGTTGCCCAGCGACGGGGCGAAGTTCAGCCGCGACACGTAGGGTTCCGACGCGTGCGCCAGCACATCGAAGCCGCATTGCGCGGTGTAGTCGACGGGGCAGTCGAAGTAGAGAACCGGGTCATCGACGGCCAGCGTCGCCACCGATGCGTCGTCGAACGCGACGTACTTGTGCGGTTTGCTCGGATCGGTGGTGGTATCGGTGATGACATAGGCCCATGAGGTCTCCGAGCCGGTGCCCGCCGTGGTGGACACCGCGATGTGCGGCGGGTTCTTGGGGTTCTCCGACTTGTTGAACCCTTCGAACTCGTTGACGCTGCGCCCATCGTGGGCCACCGAGATGCGCGCCCCCTTGCAGGCGTCGTGGGAGGAACCGCCGCCGATGGAGACGAAGCTGTCGCAGCCGTTAGATTGGTACAGCTCGACCGAATCCATCACGTTGTAGTCTTTGGGGTTCGACTCGACCTTGTCGTACACCACGACTTCGAGGCCGTGATACTTCATGGATTCGACGATCCTGTGCACAATGTCGGAGCCGCGAAGGCCGCTGGTCATCACCAGTGTCTTCTTGAACCCGAGCTTGAGTGCCTCCGGGCCGATGAGTTCGTGGGCCCCCGGGCCCATCAGGGCCCGGGGAAACGGATGGAATTCCTTGATAGGGAACGGCTTGAGAAGTTCGTCTACCTGCATGCTGCACCGGTCCTAATATCTGTGTGCCGTGGCGCACACCCTGGCGATTGACTTGCCGCCGCGTATCAGCACCTGGTCGGGCCCGAGAACCACAGTCGGCGATGCTCAACCTAATCAACCCGCACGGGGGGCGGAAAGGGCATCGGAGGCGCCCTGATCAGTTGGAACACCGGAACCGCACGACTGGCGAGTGTGCCAGCTGCCCAGCTGGGCAGTTCCGATGGTGTGTGGTCAACGCTACAGTTCGCCGCGACCCGGAACTTCGCTCGTCAATGCCGCAGTTTTGCCGCATCGGCTCCTGACGGGAATAGAATTGGGATCGTTATGTATGAGGCAGATCACATCAAAGGAGCTGTGGTGCCCCCGGACACTGCTGATCCGCCGACGTCGCGACCGGACATCGTCATGTCGTGGCGCCGATCTGCGCTCAGCGGCGTCAGTCCGGACAAGCCGCCGCAACTTGACCTGGCACCTGATGTCGACGGTGATTCTCCGTTGCTGCGATCCGCGATGCCGGTTCTGGAAGAACTCGGGGCAGAGATCGCCGATACCGGGTTATGTCTCCTGTTGACTGACCGCGACGGCCGCATCGTTCGAAGCGTTATCGACAACACCGCTCTCGCGCGGCGCATCGAAGGGCTGGGAGTCGTCGCGGGCGCCCGCTTCAGTGAAGACGCGGTCGGGACGACGTCGCTGGGCACACCTTTGGAGGTCCGCCACGGCGTTGTTGTCAATGCAGCCGAGCACTACCTTGAATCGCTGCGCCGGCTCAGTTGTTACGGGTCGCCGATAATTCACCCTGCCACGGGCCGGGTGGAAGGCGTCCTTGACATGACGATCGAGGACGAACGGGCCGATCCGCTGTTTGTCCCCTTCATCGACCGCGCGGTCCGAGATATCGAACGCCGGTTGCTGGACGGATCGAGGGTATCTCAGCAGCGCTTAGTCGCCGCGTTCCAGGACACCGTCGCGCCGCCGCACGCGGCGCTCGTCGCGATGGGAACGGACATGCTGCTGCACAACAATGCGGCCGCAAATCTTCTGAGTTCCACCGATTACGTTGTGCTGGGGGAGATCGTCTCGGAGATGCGCCCCGGCGAGAGGCGAACAATCACCATCGAGTTGGCGTGTGGCGAGTCGGCACGGGTGAATGCGCAGTCCGTCGCCGGCAGCGAGGGTGGTGCCATCTTTGTCGTGCACCCCACGCTTGCCACCGCCAACCCCGTGCCGCGAGGATCGCACGTCGATGCGGCGGTGCCGCGGCTGCGCGCCGAGATCAGCCGGCTCGCCCGAGCCAGCGGAGCGGTGGCGGTTTGCGGTGAACCTGGCTCGGGCCGCAGCACCGTCGCTGACGAAATTGCCGGGGCGGCCGCGGTACGGCTGGACGTCTGCGATCTCATCCGAGTGGGCGAGCGCGAATGGCTGACACGATTGGCCGAGGCGGCAAACGCGTCACCGCCCGCCATCGTGGTCGAGCACCTGGAATCACTCCCCGAGTCGATGGTCCCCGCCGTGACGCCGCTGGTCGACCGCGACAGTGGGCCGCGACTTGTGCTGACGAGTCGCCCGGTGGACGATCTGGCGGCCGGCATCGCAGCAGTCGTCGCCCGCTGCCCGGGCCGCATCGACATTCCTCCCCTGCGCCGGCGCCGTCTGGAACTCGGCGCGATTGCCCGCCGGATGCTGTCCAATATCGAGGGCAGGTGGGAACTGACACCCAACGCGCTGGCGGCATTGTCCGCCGCCGATTGGCCCGGCAATTTGACTGAGTTGGCATGCGTCCTGCGCACGGCTTCACACACAGCGACGGGCGGCAGGATTGACGTGCGCGACCTGCCCACCCGGTATCAGCACACCGGTCGGATCACCCACCTCGCCGGACGCGAACGCGCCGAGCGGCAGGCGATCATCGACGCGCTTGCCAACGCCGCGGGCAACAAGGTGCACGCGGCACGCGAATTGGGCATCAGCCGCAGCACGCTGTACGCGCGGATGAAGGCGCTCAACATCCCGTCTTAACCGGCCGCAGGGTCGTTGGAGTGCGCGCCATCACCGCCGAAGCGGTGCACAGCCGAGGTGTCCAAAAGTCGAACAGTTACGACACAGCGGCGACGTGATGATGGTGGTGGTCACATCTGTCTGCCGGTGTGACGTAGGAAACGGAACCGACCGACACAGGGAGGGTGTGATGACCGTAGTTGCCGACTCGCCGCCGGTACTTCCCGCGGTCCACGAGTTCTTGACGCGTACAAGGAGCTTATTGATCGACGGCGAGTGGGTCCAGGCGGCCTCAGGCCGTACTTTCGGGACCGTCGACCCCGCCACCGGCAACACGCTCACCGAGGTGGCCCACGGCGAAGCCGTCGACATCGACAGAGCCGTGCGAGCGGCTCGGAAGGCATTCGACGCCGGTCCCTGGCCGTCCATGAAGCCCAACCAGCGCGAGCGCCTGCTGTGGCGCGTGGGTGATGTCCTGTCTGAGCGCGCCGAGGAGTTCGGCCAGCTCGAATCGCTCGATAACGGAAAGTCCGCCGCCATCGCCACCGCAGTCGACGTCGCGTGGTCCGCCGATGTCTTTCGGTACTACGCCGGATGGGCCACCAAGATCGAGGGCTCGACGATCAACGTGTCAATGCCGTTCGCGCTCGGCGGACGGTTTCATGCCTACACCCTGCGCGAGCCGGTCGGGGTTTGCGGCCTGATCGTGCCGTGGAACTTCCCCTTGTTGATGGCGGCATGGAAGTTGGCGCCCGCCCTGGCAGCGGGCAACACGGTGATCCTGAAGCCCGCCGAGCAGACGCCGCTGACGGCGCTGCTGCTCGGCGAGGTGTTCCAGGAGGCCGGCTTCCCGCCCGGCGTGGTGAACATCGTCACGGGGTTCGGCGATGCCGGCGCGGCGCTGTCGGGCCACCACGACGTGGACAAGATCGCGTTCACCGGGTCGACGGAGGTCGGCAAGAAGATTGTCGATGCCGCCAAGGGCAACCTGAAAAAGGTGTCGCTGGAGCTGGGCGGCAAGAGCGCGAACGTGGTGTTCGCCGACGCCGACTTCGACGCGGCTGTGGCAGGCTCGGTCACCGCCTGGATGTTCAACCACGGGCAGTGCTGCGTCGCCGGAACCAGGCTGCTCGTCGACGAGCGCATCTTCGACGACTTCACCGGGGCCGTGGCCGAGACCGCCAGCAAGGTCAAGATCGGGCCCGGGCTGGACCCCACGACGGAACTCGGCCCGCTGATCTCACAGGACCAGTTCGACAAGGTCGACCGCTACCTGCGGGAGGGACTGGCCGACGGTGCCCGGGCGTTGACCGGCGGCAAACGGTGGGGCGATTCCGGCTTTTTCATCGAGCCGACGGTGTTCGTCGACGTCAAGCCCGAATACAGCATCGTCCGGGAGGAAATCTTCGGCCCCGTCGTGGCTGCGATGCCGTTCGACGGCGAGAGCGGTGCCGTGGCCGCGGCCAACGACAGCATCTACGGGCTTGCGGCCGGCATCTGGACCAAGGACATCTCCAAGGCGCACCGCACAGCACAGCAGCTGAAGGCGGGCTCGGTATGGATCAACCAGTACAACGGGTTCGACACCGCAATGCCGTTCGGCGGCTACAAGCAATCCGGGTGGGGCCGCGAACTCGGCCAGTCGGCAATCGACCTGTACACCCAGATCAAATCGGTCAATGTCGCCCTATAAACAACTGACGAAGAAAAGGCCGCTCGTCGGTCATCGAGTGGGAGGCTGAACAACGATGCGTATCCCGTTGACCACCAATACATTCCTCGACCGGGCGGAGCGCATCTACGGCGACCGCACCGGGGTGATCGACGAGCCGTCGGCGCCGGACAATCTGGGCCAGTTGACGTACCGGCAGCTAGCGACCCGCGGTACGGCTGTGCAGGCGGGCCTCGACCGCCTTGATGTGCCGGAGGGCGGACGAGTCGCCGTGGTAAGCCACAACTCTGCGCGTCTGCTCGAGCTACTTCTCGCCGTGCCGTCGTCCGGTCGCATCCTGGTGCCGATCAACTTCCGGCTGCAGCCGAATGAAGTGTCGTACATCATCGACGACTGCGAAGCCGACGTGCTGCTGGTGGACCCGGAACTCGACGGTCCGCTCGCGCAGGTGTCGGCCCGGAACCGGCTGGTTCTCGGAGGCGAGTCCGACGACGTCCTGCTCGACTTCGCGAGCGAACCACAACCGTGGTCACATCCCGACGAGGACGCTGTCGCGACGCTGAACTACACGAGCGGGACCACCGGCAAGCCTAAGGGCGTGTGCCTGACGCACCGCAACATCTGGCTCAACGGCCTCACGTTCGGCCTGCACATGCAGGTGTCCGATCACGATGTGCTGATGCACGTGCTGCCGATGTTCCACTGCAACGGCTGGGGCATGCCCTATGTCGCAACGGGGTTGGGCGTCGAACAGGTGGTGCTTCGCAAGGTGGACGGCGCGGAGATCCTGCGGCGCGTCGACGCTCACGGAGTTACGTTGATGTGCGGTGCGCCGACGGTGTGGAACATGGTGCTCGACGCCGCGCGGGACTGGGAGGGCGCCATCCCGGGGCGTGACCGGGTCCGCATCGTCTGCGCTGGCGCGCCGCCACCGTCGCTCACCGTCGCGCGGATAGAACGCGAACTCGGCTGGCAGTTCAACCAGATCTACGGCCTCACCGAGACGGCGCCTCTGGTGACCGTCAACCGTCCACGCCGCGAGTACGACGGGCTGGAGCTGGGGGACCGGGCCAAGAAGCTGAGCCGGGCCGGCGTGCCCTCGCTGGGCACCTCGGTGCGCATCGACGAGGAGGGTGAGGTCTTGGTGGCGTCCAACCACGTCATGGCCGAGTACTGGAACAAGAAGGAAGAGACCGACGCGGTCATCAAGTCCGGGTGGTTTCACACCGGTGACGGCGGAGTCCTCGGGTCCGACGGGTATCTGACGATCACGGACCGGAAGAAGGACGTGATCATCTCCGGCGGTGAGAATGTCAGCTCGATCGAGGTCGAAGACGTACTCGTCGGCCATCCCGCCATCGCCGACGCGGCCGTCATCGCGACTCCCGACGACAAGTGGGGCGAACTGGTGACAGCAATCGTCGTGCCGCGGGACGGGCAGACCCTCACAGAGGATGACGTCATCGACTTCGCGAAAAGCAAGCTGGCGCATTACAAGGCGCCGAAGAAGGTGATCTTCCGTTCGGACATCCCGTACACCGCCACCGGCAAGAAGCAGAAGTTCAAGCTGCGCGCACCGTTTTGGACCGGTGAACGGCAAGTCAACTGATCTGCGTGTGTACGACCCCGGTGGCGCGCCCGTCCGAAATGAGTCTGACCGATGCTGAGACAAACACCAAACGGCCGTCGGTGCGAATTGAAGCGTGAGCGGGAGGACGCGGTTCCGGACGGCGCCGTGAGCGGGGGAGTGGCTGCAATCTTTTCCAACCGCGAGGCTGTCCGTCCGGAGATAGCAGACTCGTGGGAGCGATCGCTGAGATCGGTTGACCCGTCGCGCGGTTGCGCACCGACCCATACCGAGTGCGCGACGGACCTGTGGAACGCCTCACCGCTGCGGCGGCCGATCGACGAGCTGGCTGATGACCTGCAGCAGATTGCCCATGCGGGATTCGTCGTCGGCGTCACTGACGAGTGGGGCACTTTGCTTTGGACCTGCGGCGGCCGGGTGATGCGTCGGCGCGCGGAACGCGTAAACTTCGCGCCGGGGGCACGGTGGAGTGAATCGGCCGTCGGCACCAACGCGCTGGCTTTGGCTCTGCATAATCGGCGCCCCAGCGCCGTGTTCTCGAGTGAGCACCTGGTGGACACGCTGCACGATTGGGTGTGTTACAGCTCGCCGATCCGCAGCCCCCACGGGAAAACCCTTGGCGCATTAGATTTCTCCACGACCTGCAAGCTGGCCAACCCTCTCGCGATGGCGACAGTGCGGGCGATGGCCGCGTTGGTCGAAACGCGCGTACGGGAACTGCAACCAACCAGCGTCGCGCGGGACTCGGCTGCCAAGGTCGCGCTTCGCTGCTTGAGCCGTACTGAAGTCACCGTCGATGACGCGCCCGTTCAAGTCAGCCCGAGGCAGGCAGAAATCTTGGCGCTGTTGACCCTTCGTCCCGACGGCTACACTCCCGCAGAGCTAAGCCTCGCGCTCTACGGCGACCGCCCGGTTTCGATGTCGACGCTCAAATCCGAAGTGTCGCGCCTGCGCCGAATGATGGGCGGCGGGATCGCGGCCCATCGCTACATGCTTACCGCGCCCGTGTGGTGCGACGCGGTCGAGGTGCTCCGGTGTCTATCCGCCGGCGACACCGTAGCCGCGGTGGAGCAGTATCGCGGACCGCTATTGCCCCACTCGGAAGCCCCTGGTGTCGTGGACTGGCGACACCGGCTGGAAGTCGCCATCCGGGAAGCGGCGCTGCAGAGCAATGACCCGAACGTGGCGATAATCCTCGGTGAACGGATCGACCACGATTTCGAGCTCCATGAACATGCTCTAAATCTCCTGCCGCCCACTGATAGTCGCACGCCACTTGTCGCCGGACGTTTGTCCGTATCACGGCGGAACATGGTGTGAAGGGCAACGCGGACTTCGCGGGTATCGACCGTGGCGGCGATGAATTCTGCCGCGAAGACGACGCAGTCACCCGCCTTGCCCTGTCAGCCGGTCGGGGTGACCCCGACGCTCTCGAGCAGTTCGTGAAGTCCACCCGGCGCGATGTGTGGCGCTTGATTGCATACCTGGCCGACGTCGGTAGCGCGGACGACCTCACTCAAGAGACGTTCCTGCGCGCCATCGGTTCGCTGCCGCGCTTCACCGGGCGATCCTCGGCGCGAACGTGGCTGTTGTCCATCGCGCGGCGGGTCGTCGTCGACCAGATCCGTCGCGATCGGTGCCGTCCGCGTGCCACCGCGGCGGACTTGCACAATGTGGTCGAGCTGGACAGGTTTCAGGGCGGCCAGCGTCGCGCTGGCGCCCAGTTCGAGGAAGTCGTTGAGATCAGGATGCTGCTCGACGGTCTCGACACCGATCGGCGGCAAGCTCTCCTACTCACTCAGGTGTTGGGCTTGTCCTACGCCGAGGCCGCCCAGGTTTGTGGCTGTCCGGTCGGCACCATCCGGTCACGGGTCGCACGGGCTCGGACCGACCTGATCAACGCAGCACACGGACGCGACCGCGCGCTCGACGCCAACGATTCCGCCGGACTGTAGCTTCCCTCCTCGGTTGCCTGCCCTACACGTGGCACGCCGGGCGGGTTTGCGGCATGGCTTTGCCCCGCCGCGGGAGAGCACGACACGTCGGAACCAAAGGCGTGACTTGGCGGGAACCTCTCGGCGACTTCATCCGACTACTGAACGAATAAGCAACCCTCAACGCCCGGGCCGTGTTTCCGGGCTTGGCGAGAAGGACCACGATGACCGATATGCGGCCCGCCGCTGACAGGCTACGTGTCGATGTCGTCATCCGCGCATGTCGAGGCGCAGGCGGTGCATTCCTGCCTGCCAATTTCGGGCCCGGCCAGCGGCGGGTTCGGCAAGCTGACGGCGAAATGCGGCGGTGCCGGAAGCAAGCGTCGGTGCCGGTGGCGGTGCTCGCGGCGGTGGCGTTGATCATGACTTCTTGCACGGGTAGCGGCAATGACCTAGCGACCGCGGCCCCCACGGGTCCGTCCACCGCTGCGACGTCGCCCAGCGACCAGCACCGCGCCGCTGGTGATGAGCCTCATGAGCACGACGGCGCCGGCCACCAGCATGGTGCCTCGGGCGGCGGGCTAACCCCGGTGCAGGATGGCTTTCGGCTGGCAACACAGCAGATACCGACCGCGGCGGGCCAGCAGAGCGAGCTGTCGTTCCGCGTCTCCGGGCCGTCGGGCGCGCCGCAGACCCGCTTTGAGGAAGTGCATGAAAAGCTGATGCATGTGTTTGTGGTCCGGCAGGATCTGAACGACTTCTATCACATTCATCCAACAATGGCGCCCGACGGAACCTGGTCAGTGCCGTTGACTTTGCGCCGCCCCGGTCCGTACAGGTTGGTAACCGACTTCGTGGCCGTCGACGAGCAGAACCAGCCTCATCCGCTGGTGCTGGGAACCGACTTTGAACTCGCCGGACCCTATTCACCGGAGCCGTTGCCGACACCCTCCCGCGAGGCCAGCGTGGGCGGCTACGCGGTGCGCGTCGACGGTGATCTGGTCGCGGGCCAGACGAGCATGATGGCGGTGCGGATCACCCAAGGAGGTGCCCCGGTCACGGATATGAAGCCCTATCTGGGTGCGATGGCCCACGTCGCAGCGTTCCACGAGGGGGATCTGGAGGTGGTGCACATGCACCCCCAGGAGGCATCAAGCGACGGCGTGTCGCCGTCAGATTTGATGGTGCATGCCGATTTCCCGGTTGCGGGGTTGTACCGCGTTTTCATCCAATTCCAGACCAAGGGACAGGTGCACACCGCACCTATCACCCTTTCGGTGCAATGATTCCGCCGTCAACGGCGAGTTAAAGGCGAAAGAAATCGAATGACATCTGAACCGAGCGAAACCAACAACGAACAGCAGTGAAACAACGAAGGAGAACAGCAATGCGGCGCAAGCTGATCGTGTCTATCGGCGTCCTGGCTGCAGCAGCGTCGCTGGCGGCATGTAGCGGACAAGGCGGCACCGGGGCAGGGACGACTGCGACGAGCAGCGCCGCGGCCGCAGCTGAGACGACCTCCTCGACCGCGCCGGGGGGCGGGGAGCACTCCGGACACAACAGCGCAGGGGAACAGTCGCCGACCGCCGCTCCGGCGCCATCCGCACCCGCACCCGGGGCGATGACGATCGACGTCACGGTGAGCGGTGGAAAGGTGAGCACGGCTAAACAGCTCGTGGATGTCCCAGTGGGTTCGCCGGTGGAGCTAGTGGTGACTTCCGACGTCGCCGACCATGTACACGTGCACGGGTACGACGAGATGGTCGACGTAGTTCCCGGCGTCCCCGCGCGGGTAGGGTTCATCGCGTCGATTCCTGGCGTGTTCGAGGTGGAGCTCGAGAACGCCAAGCTGCGCCTGCTGCAGCTGAGGGTGCAGTGACCGAAGTCGTCCTTGCGCACGGCGTTGGCGGGCGATCCGATCTTCCGATCCCGGTGTGGCTCGCGATGTACGCCGCGGGTTTCGTCCTGGTGGTCACGTTCTTCGGGCTGGCCACGCTGTGGCGGACCCCCAAGTTGCGCGGCATCGAGGCAGGCCGCACGGTTCCGGGACTTGCGCAGCGGATCATCGACGCACCCGCGGTTCGCCGGGCGCTTCGAGGGATCGGGGTCGCGCTGTTGGCGATCACGCTCGCGGTGGCGGCGTTCGGACCCGATGATCCGAGCCGCAATCCGGCGCCGACCTGGTTCTTCGTGTGGCTGTGGGTGGGGGTGCCGTTCGCGTCGATGCTCATCGGCCCGTTCTATCGGGCGCTGAACCCGCTGCGGGCGATCTCCGCTGGATTGACGGCGGTGCTGGGCAAACGGCTCACAATCGCGGCGGCGCGGCCGCACGCCCAGCAGGCGGTCGCCGCCCACAGTTCTGCTGTGCTTTCGCCGGCGCAACCCGACGCCCCGCAGCCGCGATATCCGGAGCGGTGGGGCTACTGGCCCGCCGTGGTGAGCATCCTCGTATTTGTCTGGCTGGAGCTGGTCTACCGCGACGCGTCGAAGCCGCACACGGTGCTGCTGTTCATCGTTGTCTACGCGGTGCTGCAGGTGGCCGGGGGCGTGCGCTACGGGCAGGAATGGTTCGCCCGCGCAGACGGTTTCGAGGTGTACTCCGATCTCGTCGGTCGGCTCAGCCCGCTTGGGCGACGTGCAGACCGTCGGTTGGTTTGGCGCAACCCGTTGGACGGGCTGGCGTCGGTGCGCCCGCGGCCCGGTCTGGTCGCGGTCGTGTGCACGCTGCTGGGCTCTACGGCTTTCGACGGGCTGACCCGCACCACGGCGTGGTACGCGCTGACCGAACGCGCCAGTGAGCAGCCGGCCAACGCAGTGCTGGGCACCGTGGGCCTGCTGGCCAGTATCGGCCTAGTCACCGTGATCTACCTCGGTGCCGCGCGCGCCAGCACCGTCATCGGGCACACCGAATCGGGGCTGAAGCCCGCGGCGGTCTTCGTGCACTCGCTGATTCCGATCATGCTGGGTTATGCGATCGCACATTACTTTTCGTTCTTCGTCTTCCAGGGCCAGGCCGGTTACATCCTGGCCTCCGATCCGTTCGGCCGGGGCTGGAACCTGTTCGGTACCACAACGTGGCAGATCGACTACCTAGTCATCTCGCCCACTACGATCGGGTTGGTCCAGGTGGGCGCGATCGTGCTCGGTCACGTCACCGGCGTCGTCGCCGCTCACGATCGCGCGGTGGGCTACTTCGCCAAGCGTGACGCCGTCCACGCCCAGTACGCCTTGCTGGGCGCCATGGTGTTGTTCACCTTCGCCGGCATAGGGCTACTCGTCGGCTCCGGCTGAACACCTAGAACGCTCATGAGCGACCAAAGGGAAGTGGACTGCGATCTTGCCCGCGAGGCGTTGTCGGCGCGGATCGATGGAGAGCGGGGGCCCGTATCCACGGCGCTGGTGGAGAACCATCTGTCGGCGTGTCCGAGGTGTCGGGCGTGGCACGCCCGAGCGCTCGATCAGGCAGGTCATCTGCGGGAGCTTGCGGCGGTGGCGGGTTTGCGCCCTCCGCAGACAGCGGACTCCCCTGACCGCGACGCGGGCGAACGGTTCCCCGAGCCGGGGGGATCAGGGGCATGGACCTGGGCACGTTGGGCGCTCGGGCTGGTTGGCTTACTCAGCGTGGTGGTGACGGTCGTGCACGCGGTAGGGGTGGGGGAGGCCGGTGGGGGCTTCGAGGTGAGGGGCACTCATCTTGCCGGCGAGTCCGTCGCATGGTCGGCCGCCATCGGGGTAGCGATGATCGTTGCTGCTCTCCGCCCAGGCGCTGCCGCAGGTTTGGCCAGCGTGTTGGTCGCATACAGCGCGATGCTCGCGGCGTATGTGGTTGGCGACGCGGCCCAGGGGACTATCACCCTGCTGCAGGAGGCTGTGCACCTGCCCGTTGTGGTGGGTGCCGTCTTGGCCCTGCTGGTGTGGCGCGGAACCGGCTCCCGCTACTCGTCGCCGGGGGGCGATGCATCGCGACCGACCAACGACGACGTCAATCGGCATGGCACGGCGAATTCAGCACGGCGCGCGCACCGGCGGCCGAGTGACGGCGCCGCGGCCTAGCCAGTAGGGCGACCTCGCGCGAGATAACCCTCTGCCCCGGTCGTCGTGAGCACAGCGGCGTCATCGCGGCGACAGCGCGCTCGTTGCCGTCCTGGAACCGGGCCACTACGCGGTGTCCGATTCTTGGACAGTTACCGACACGCATCAGGGTTGATGATCACAGTCACATCTGGCTCCTGGTGTGACACAGGATACGGACGTGTGAGAAGGACAAGGAGCGACTCAGTGCAATCTGCCCAGACGGATCGCCACGAGACGATTACAAGTAACGTAGGGAGGTAGGTCGACAGATGAGTACGACCGAGCGTGCGAAAGCTCGCGCAACGGCGAGCCGCTCGCCCAAGTCCACCAAGGAGGACACCGACTTCAGCGTCTCGCGCGGCGGGAGCGTCGTCGGGATGGTGGTCGCGATCGGTGCAGTCCTTGGACTGTGCCTGTTCTGGCGGGGGTGGCAGCAGGCATTCGCCTTCAGCCACGGGCTCGACAAGAATTTGCCGGCGTTCACCTATTTCTGGCTGACACTGCTGGCCTTCAACCTGCTCGTTCTGCCGAGCGTGTTCGCCATCTGGTACCTGAGGATGTGGAAATCGGCCGGCAACCCAGCTGCGCAAATCACCCGCCAGCAGGAGGGTAAGCGGTTGTGGAACCTGTGGTTGTTGACCCTGGCCTTCACGGTCGCCGTGTTCTTCGGTGGCAGCTTCTTTGCCGAGGAGGACGCCTCCTGGCACCAGGTAGTGATCCGTGACACAGCATTCACCCCCAGCCACATCGTGCTGTTCTTCGGGATTTTCCCGCTACTGATCTACTTAGCCGCAGGCATCTACATCTACGGACGCACAAACCTACCGCACATGTACGGCGGCCGGCGGTTCCCGGTTTCCATCGGGCTGATCATCGGCGGGTCGGTGCTGCTGCTGTTTCAGGTGGCGATGAACGAGTTCGGGCACTCCTTCTTCACGCCTGAGGAACTGTTCGTCGCGCCGCTGCACTGGCCGTTCGTGATCTTCGGCTACCTGCTGGCAGGCACGTTCGCGATCTGGTTTGAGACACTGCCCCGCATCGGTGAACTGGCCCGCCAAGAGCAGCAGGAGCACGCGGCTGGCCAGGGGCAGGCAGTCGAGCAGCGTGCGACGGACGCGGGCGTTTCCGCGACCAGCGGCTCGGCCACCGCGCAGGCCACATAGGCAGCACGGCTGTTCGCGGCCACTGCGACGTCCCTGGGTGGGGCTGGGCGAAGTAGAACCTCAGCCCCACCCAGGGTTTCCACCCCCGCCTCGGGGCGTGGCCCGGCACGCATCACAGTTATGAATTAGAAACGGAGTTCCAAAGAAATGACGACCACCGTAGCGAAACCCCCCACGCCGTCGGACCCGGCGCCCTTGGGGAAGGGACGGCGGATTCTCGGCTGGCGGTGGGAGGTTCTGTTCGCCCTGGCGTTCGTGCCGCTGGTCATCGGCGCCTTCCACCTGAACCAGATGCTGTTCGTCGGCGACTGGTCCTTCTGGGCGGACTGGAAGGATCGTCAGTGGTGGCCCCTGCTCACGCCGGCGCTGGGCATGATCATTCCGGCGGCGGTGCAGTACATCGCCTGGGACCGCCTGCGGGTGCCCATCGGGGCCACCGTGTGCGCGGTGTGCCTGATGATCGGCCAGTGGCTTTCCCGCTACTTCAACTTCGACTGGTGGGCCAACATCCCCATCAACTACACGTGGCCGGAGACCTTCCTGCTCGCCGCGATCATCCTCGACGTCATCCTGCTGGTGAGCAGAAGCTACCTGATCACCGCCGTGTTGGGCGGACTGATCTGGGGCTTCGTGTTCTGGTACTTCAACTTTGTGATGCTGGCGCCCTACCTTCAGGCGGTGGACTTCCACGGCACGTTGCTGACGGTGGCCGACACAATGGGCTTCCACATCACCCGAACGCAGACGCCCGAATACCTGCGCATCATCGAGGAGGGGCACCTGCGTGCGCTCGTCGGCGACATCACCATCGTGGTGGCCTTCTTCGCCGGCATGCTCAGCGTCGCCACCTACGGGTTCGGTCTTTTGATCGGCAAGTACCTGGCGGTATGGCCGATCGGCAAGTTCTTCAAACTCCAGACCAACTGAGCGTGAGCGAAAGGTTGACACAGATGTCGCAGCTACAGCGCAGCGCCAGCAGCCGACCAACGGAGGGGCACGCGGGCTGGGCCCGCCGACTCGCCCTAACCGCGGTCGCCGTGCTCGTGCTTTTGATCGGACTTGCCGCCCCGGCCGCGGCGCACGGTGAGGAAGGCCAGCAGGCCTTCGAGAAGACCGCGACGGTGACTTTCTACGATGTCAAGTTCTCCACATCAGAACTCGACATCGGCCAGGAACTCACCATCACCGGCACCTTGCGGGTGATGGAGTCCTGGCCCGACCACACGCTGGCGGCGCCGGAACTCGGCTTCCTGAGCCTCAACCAGCCCGGACCGGTGTTCTTCGTCACCGAGCGGTGGCTGTCGGATACCTTCACGCCTCAGTCGGTCAAGATCCACAAGGGCGCGACCTACCCGTTCAAGATCGTGGCCAAGGCGCGGGTGCCGGGCACGTACCATATCCACCCGACGTTCGCCGTGCACGACGCGGGCACTCTGGTCGGCCCCGGGCAGTCGGTGACAATCGCAGACGCCGGTGAGTTTAGTGTGCCGATGGAGCTGGCCACCGGCGAGACGGTGGAACTGGGCGGTTTCGGGATCGGCAATGTCGTCGCGTGGACGGCAATCTCCTTCGTCATCGCTGCGGCCTACCTGGTCTTCTGGATGCGCAAGGGGCTGCTGTGGCGCGCGTTCCCGGTCGCGGAGGGCCGCGGGGCGTCCATCATCAGCAAAGGCCAAGTCAAGGTCTCGGTAGCCATCGCCGTGCTGGCGTTGCTCCTCGGGGTCGGCAGCTACGCGTACGCCGAATTGACAACCGGACCGAAGGTACCGCCACAGGTGGCGCGGGTGGAACCGGCGGCCGCGGAGCTCGATCCTCTGGGCAAGCAACTGAAGGTCCACGTCGACAGCGCGGTCTTCCAGACCGGCACCGGTCGGCTGGAGTTCACGTTGACGGTGACGAACAACAGCCCTCAGCCGGTCTTGCTGCAGAAGCTGCAGTTCAGCACCTACCAAGCCATCAATCGCGACGTCGCGGCTGGAAGCGCGGCGCCGGACCCCGGTGAGCTGGTCACGGTGACACCGCCTGGTCAGATCCAGCCGGGAGAGACCCGGACGTTGACCGTCGACCTCGACGGTGCCGCGCTGGCCGAGCAGGGCTTGTTGCCGCTCAACGAGGCTCAGATCCGGGTGACCGGATTGGTCTTCTTCACCGACGCCTCCGGGCAGAGCGCGATCAGCGAGGTCAACGAACTGACCACGGGCATCCTGCCCAAGTACTGAGGGTCGGTCCTGGCGGGGCCTCCCGACAGGCCGGTGGCCCCGCCAGGACCGATGGAAAGGACCTCGTATTCAGATGATGCAGCAGGTATATCTCGCCCACGGCGGGCAGATGACCGGCGACGAAATGGCTCTCATCGGTGTCGGCCTGGCCGGGTCGCTCATCATCCCGATGGTGGCGGTGGCATACATTTTCATGCAGAAGCGGTCAGCCTCCGAGGGCGCCGCCGACGACGCGACACCGTCGCAGTCACATCCTCCGTCGGCCACGCATTTCACGACCGCCGACTGGGAGGACGCAGACGACTCGGGGGAAGCAGCGCCCCGTAAGTCCGCGACGGTCGGTTCAGAAACAGAACGGCGGCGGCGATGACGCCCGATACCTCCACGCTGCTGGCGGCAGGAGAAAACCTGAATTCACTAGCTGCGTCCAATGGCGTCACGAGCTTTGTGCTGATGGTGATTCTTGGCCTTGCGTTGCCGCTGATGAGCATCGCCTTGGTCGTCATGCTCCCGCTGCGGTCGGCGCGTTCATCAGGCGACGATGCCTCCGCCGTCGGATTGGGCGACAGGAGCCTGCAGGAAGAGTTCTGGGAGTTCATCGACGATGTGGAGCGCGGGCGGGTAACGCTGTCCGACGTGTCGGCGACCGCAGCACGGGGCGCGGCCAATGCCTCATTTCACGACGCTGGCGAGCAGCGAGCTGAGGAAGCTTGAGGCTCGTGGCTGCCCGCAGTATCCGCGGTCAGGCACGCGACGCAACGTCGACATCGGTTCTGTCGCGGTTGGCGCCCGTGCTGTTGGGGTCGACGGCATTCGATTTGGTGCCTAGAAAGATGGAGCAAGACAATGGCTGACGAACAGCGAACATACGCGCCGCGCCCGCGGGCAGAAATCGTGCAATGCGGCGCCGGTGGGCGACTGACATCCCCGCCTCGTTCGCGCCATCCCTCGTGTCGCAGGTCAAGCGGAAGAACAGGATAGTCTTATGCCCAAGTTCATCATCGAGCGCACCGTGCCTGGCGCCGGACAGTGGTCAGATGAGGAGGTGCAGACGGTCAGCGCCAAATCAAACGAAGTCCTCGCCGACATGCCTGGCGTGCAATGGCAGGAAAGCTATGTCGTCGACGACAAGCTGTACTGCGTCTACGTTGCCCCGGATGCGGAACGAGTGGTCGAGCATGCGCGTCGCGGTGGTTTTCCGGCAGACAAGGTCTCCGAGGTACGTCGCATCATCGACCCGACCAGCGGCGGTCGCTAGTGTCGGCGCCTCGGGCCGCGCCCACCGGGCAACCGCTGGCCGCACCAGGGTCGGCCACCGAGACAGGGTATGCCCGAGCCGAGCACACGCCCGGGGTGTCGGCCATTCCTGGCATCGTCGACGGTTGGCTGACGGCGAGCCGAAACGCCGACGGACTGGTCTCACTTCGCCTCATCCTCGGCGGAAAACACGATGATGGGCCCTCCGGTGCCGTGATCGAGGTCGTTGTCCAGCCGGCCTTCGCGGCGAGCGTCGCGGCCAACTTCGCGGCAGACGCCGATGCGGCCGACGCCCGCGCAGCAGGGGACCGGTCTTCGTCCTGTGTGCCGTGCCGCGTCGGAATAAGTCGCCGCCTCAACCGCGGGTCCAACTCGTCTCCCGGATGAGTCCGCCGCGAAATGGATCAGCGCCGAGGTTTTACATTTCGGCTCGCGAGACGGCAACGATATGCCCTGCCGCGCCTATCCCGTGTGGCCCTGGGGCCCGCAATGAGCCACCATGGTCATATGAACTGCAGGCTCGCCCGCGAGGCGTTGTCGGCGCGAATGGATGGGGAGCGCGAGCCCGTTTCGGTTCGGTCGGTCGACAAGCATCTTGTGGGCTGCTCGGACTGCCGCCTCTGGTATACGCGCGCGGTTGCTGACGCGCAGCGCCTGCAGGGGCTTGCGCGCGACAGTGGCCTGCGCTGCCGTTCAGCCGCAGCTGTGGTTGAGCGAGCCGCCGGGAATCGGCCACGCCGCTTGACTCGGCCGCTCGTACTCTGGGCGCGGTGGTCCTTGGCGCTCGTTGGCGTGCTGTACCTGGTGCTCACGGTCACTCAGATGACGACTGCGCGCGTTGCGCATAGCGATGTCACCGGGATTCACTTGTTCGGTGAGTCCACGGCCTGGTCGATCGCCATCGGCGCAGCGATGATCATTGCCGGCATATTGCCCGCCGCCGCCGCCGGTCTGGCCGGCGTGCTCATCACCTACGCGTGCGTGCTGGCGGTGTACGTCGTCACTGATACCGCGAAGGGAATCGTCAGTGCACCAAGCGAGTTGGGCCATCTGCCGGTGCTGGTGGGCGCCATCCTGGCGGTGCTGGTGTGGCGAGGCACGCGCACTACCCATCCAACTCCCATCGGCGCGGGCGCACTCCAGCCCGATGGCACCGACATCACGGGTCCGTACCTCGCTCCCATTGGCTCAGGCCAGCCACGCCGGTCACCGCGGGATGGCTCCGCCGCCTAGATTGCCGGCGCTACCTGTTGAGCCGCCCGGAAACGACGTTGCCGTCCGGCATGAAGCCAGCCCCGATCGACCTGGGGATCACGCGCTCGGTGCTCCACGTCGGCGAGCCAACCACCCGGCAACGAGGTCAACGGCGACGAAAGTGGCCAAAGACGCGCCGAACAACGGCGCGAACCAGCCGACGCCGACCATAGCGAGCACAGCCAGTAGCGCCTCGTACGGGCGCAACGCCCGCAGCGTGCCGCGGCGGCGAGGGCGGGGCAGCTGGACGCGATCACCGCGGGTGGGCCGTCGACGCCACCACATGCGGTAGCCCAGCACGACCGAAGCGATCAACGCGAGCGCCACGCCGATCAACAACAGTTGGTTGATCCAGCCGAACAGGATGCCCATATGGGCGTCGATGGCCCAGTCCGTCATCTTGGCCATGAATGGCCAGTCGGCGAAATTCACCCGGTCGGTAACCGCGCCGGTCTGTGGATCAACTGAGATCGAGTCGTGGCGGGCGGGCCAATCGCGTTTGTTCTCCGACACTTGCCAGCCCTCCTCCGCAGCCGCCGGCGGATACATCCACATCGGTGCGCGCAGTCCGGCGCTCTCGGCGGCTTTGAGCGCGGTGTCGGCGCCTACCTCCGAATGGCCTTCCGCGCCCGTCATGGCGCCGTGATGGCCGCCGCCGCCTGGGCCGGCGGACGCACTCAGGGCGGTGTCGACCGAGGGAGCGGTCCAGCTCAGGTGGGACTGGATCTTGTCGACAGACTCTCCGGCGAACCGCGACCACGTCATGCCGGTGACCGACAAACCCAGGACGACGACGATGATCCACACCCCGAGGGCGCCGTGCCACGAGAGCAACCCCCGAAGGCCCTGAGCGCCGCGGTCAGGAAGGGCGATCCTGCGCAGCTTTCGGGTGCCTTTCCGGTGGCCGACCCACAACAGCAGCCCGGCTATCGCGATGACCCAGACCCAGCTGGCCGCCAGTTCGCTGTAGTTGCGGCCGAACGCGCCGAGGTGCAGGTTGCGGTGCAGCTCATCGAACCACGCCCGTACCGGCATCCACTGCCCATAGGTGGTCAGCGCTCCCCGCACTTGGGCGGTGTAGGGGTCGACGAACACCGTGCGGGCGTAGTCGGGCGGCACGTCGTCGACCGCCAGCGTGACCCATGTGGTGTCGTCGAGTGCCGCTGGCGGCCGGATGCTGTCGATCGTGCCTTCCGGGTGGGCGGCGCGGGCAGCCGCAACTTGGTCGTTCAGACTCAGGCGTCGATCACCGACATGGTCCACTTTCAGTTCGTCGCGGAACGCCATCGCATCGATCTGCGGGACTAGCGCGTACAACAGGCCGGTCAACGCCGCGATCAGTACGAAGGGACCTATGAAGATCCCGGCGTAGAAGTGCAGACGCAACAGCAGCGGACGGATTCTGGCCCACGCGGTTGGGCGCCGATCGGCGCCGACAGGGACGAACGCTAACCCGGTTGCTCGCACGTCAGCGACGGCGTCGGTGGACGGCTCAAGGGGTTCTTCCAGAGGGGTGTGACTCATGCCGGTGGCACCTTCGGTTTTCATCGCGGGACGAGGGTCTTCCAAGTGGTCGGCGAAACGCCCTCAAAAGTTCCTGTGGGCCGGTGACAGAGCCGCTCACCACTTTTCTGGGACGAGGAGGGAACTTTCGTCGTCCGGCGTCCGACTAACTGCCGTAGTCCTAAATGCATTCGTCGTCGGCCAGCGAAAATCACCGCGGCGGCACTAACGGCTGTGTCGACAGGCCGCCGTTCTCGTCACTTCCTCGTGCAGCGAACAACACAACGGTCATGATCGGCGCGAGCACTCCCCAGGCCCCCGCTGGCCGTCGGATCGACGGCAGAGCGGGACACGACCACGGCGCCTCCGGGCATGGCAATCTGCAAGCCCAGGACGGCTGCACGGTTCAACTGGATAGGGCCCGAGCATGGTGGCCCAGGCAGGGGAGCTCGTCTTGCAGGCCTTCGGAGGCAGCCCAAACCCGGCTTCAGCTCGAGTACCAGAAGTTGATGCACGTCTACGCCGTTCGTGTAGATCTCGTCGATTTCTACCAGCTCCACCCGCAGATGCGTGCCGATGGCACGTGGTCGGTACCCGTCACATTGAGCCAATCCGGTCCATCTGGCGGCCGAATTGGCGCTGGAGGAAAAGAACCAACCGCGCCGCTTGTGCTCGGACCGACTTCGAAGTTCCGGGCCCTACACCGCGACACCCTTACCGGCTCCGACGTCCGATAGCCGAGTGGACGGCTACGAGGTCGCGCTTAAGGATGAGCCCGTCGCTGAGCAGTCATGGATGCTGACCTGTAGTTAGCCCGGCATGGCTCGCCAGTGGGGAACCTCGAACCCTGTCTCGACACGGTCGAGCACCTCACCGCCGTCCACGAAGGCACCTGTACGTAGTACACGTGCGCCCGCAGGCACCGCGAGCGGGGCAGGCCCCGCCGACAGCTCGCCGTGGTGCCTGCCGACTTCGCCAAGGGTCTGCACCGCATTTCATCCAGTTCCAAACCGACGGCAGCTTCATACGACGCCGATTACCGCTGTTGTGCAGTGACCGCCACCCGGCCAGTAAGTCGGGCCAGTCGACCATTACGCTTCGCCCGAGCCAACAAGTCTGTGGCGTTTCGGCAGTTTGCCGCGCGGAGACTTCGTGTCCAGGGTCGGAGTTGGGGAGACGTCGATGAGCGGTTCGAGGCTGCCGGATGGCTTCGCGGTTCAACTTGACCCGCGGGTGCGGACCCTGGACGATGGCGCCGCGCTGCTCGGCGGTGCGCCGACCCGGCTGCTGCGCTTGACCCCCATGGCCCAGTCGCTACTTGTCGGGGGACGGCTGACTGTGCATGACGCGGTCACCGCGCAGCTGGCGCGGTTGCTTTTGGATGCAACGGTAGCCCATCCACGTCCCACGACTGGTCCGTCGTATCGGGACGTCACCGTCGTAATCCCCGTGCGCAACAACCTGACTGGGCTTTGTCGGGTCCTGCCGACATTGCGTGATGTTCCCGTGGTCGTGGTCGACGACGCATCGGTGCAAAGCATCGACGGTGCGGATCTCGGCGGTCTGCACGACGACGTGAAAGTTATTCGACATCGTCTCAGCAGAGGGCCCGCGGCGGCGCGCAACGCCGGCCTGGCTGCCTGCCGGACCGAATACGTCGCCTTTCTCGATTCCGACGTGGTGCCGCGTCCCGGATGGCTCGCCGCGATGCTCAGGCATTTCTCGGACCCGGATGTCGCGTTGGCGGCGCCGAGGATAGAGGCCTATGCGCGAGCCGGGAATGCCGTCGCGCGGTACGAGGCGGTGCGCTCGTCATTGGATCTCGGCGCTCGTGAATCGCGCGTTACCCCGTATGGGCCGGTGTCGTACGTCCCGAGTGCGGCGATGGTCGGCCGTCGATCAGTGCTCGTCGAGCTTGGCGGATTCGACGAAGCGCTGAATTCCGGCGAAGACGTCGACCTGTGTTGGCGTTTGGTCGACGGTGGAGCATGCCTTCGGTATGACCCAAGCGGGTTGGTGGCGCACGACCATCGGGTTTCGTTGCGGAAATGGTTAGCGCGCAGAGCTTTTTACGGTACATCGGCTGCTCCGCTCTCGCGTCGGCATCCTGACAAGATCGCGCCGGTGATCCTGTCGCGGTGGACGCTGGCGATTTGGTTACTGGTCGCAACCGGGCTGCGGTCAGGCTGGGCAATGGCGATGCTGATCGCAATCGTCGGTGCTCGTCGGACTGCCGGGGCACTAGCCCAGATTTTTCGGGGATTATCGCTGGTGACGGCGTGTAGATAAGCGAAAGTGCCTGTCCTGCAAGGGATAATTGGACTTCTCTAGGGTTCAACCATCCTGACGGGAAGGCACTTCGCAGGTGAAGAGTATCGCGGCCGCATCGCGGGTGAAAGTGTCAGCCGACGGCCACGGGGTCGTGTCGCACGCCGGGATGGGCCTACTGCGGGAACTGGCCGACCGGACCGGGTTATCAGCGCAGGTCACCGGGGCTTTGGCCGACACCTACCGCGGGCCGTGGAGCTACGCACCCGGCGAGGTGTTCGCTGATCTGGCCGCGGCGGTCGCCGACGGCGCGGACTGCATTGACGGGGTCGGCCAACTGTGCGGCGACCGTGAGCACGCGTTCGGCGCGAAAGCCTCCACGACCACGATGTGGCGGCTGGTCAATGAGCGCATCGACGCTGCACACCTGCCTGCGGTGCGCGCGGCCCGCGCCAGCGCGCGGGCGGCGGCCTGGGCCGCCGGTGCGGCCCCGAACCGGGTGGCTGGCTGCACATCGACATCGACGCCACCCTGGTGATCGATCACTCCGACAACAAACACGGCGCGACGCCGACCTGGAAGAAGTCGTTCGGGCACCATCCGCTGCTGGCGTTCCTGGACCGCCCGAGATCGCCGGCGGGAAGCCCTGGCCGGGCTGCTGCGCAGCGGCAACGCGGGCTCCAACACCGCCAGCGACCACGTCATCGTCCTGGCCCAGGCGCTGGCAGCGCTGCCCGCGCCGTGGCGGCCCGACTCGAGTCGTGGCGGTGATCCCGACCGGCCCCAGGTGCTGGTGCGTTGCGACACCGCCGGAGCCACCCACCGATTCGCCGACGCCTGCCGTGAGCAGGGGGTCGGATTCTCCTTCGGCTACCCCGTCGACGCCCGCGTCCAGGACGCCGTGGACACACTCAACCTTGCCGAGGGCTGGTACCCGGCCATCGACACCGACGGTGGGCTGCGCGACGGCGCCTGGGTCGCCGAGGCCACCACCTTGGTCAACCTCAACAGCTGGCCGCCGGGCACCCGGCTGATCCTGCGCAAAGAGAGACCGCATCCCGGCGCCCAGCTGCGGTTCACCGACACCGACGGGATGCGCGTCACCGCGTTCATCACCGACACACCGCCCGGTGTCGTGGCCGGCCAAGTCGCCGGCCTGGAGTTGCGGCACCGCCAGCACGCCCGCGTCGAGGACCGCATCCGCGAACTCAAGAACGCCGGCCTGCGCAACCTGCCGTGTCACGGCTTCTGGGCCAACGCCGCCTGGCTCGAGATCGTCCTGGCCGCCGCCGACCTGGTCATCTGGGCACGGCTCATCGGATTCACCAGTGATCCGACGCTGGCCCGCGCCGAGATCGCCACGTTCCGCTACCGCGTGCTGCACGTCGCGGCCCGCATCACCCGCGGCGCCCGCCAACTCCGGCTGCGCATCGACGCCACCTGGCGCTGGGCCACCTCGATCGCGACCGCCTGGCAGACGATCCGCACCGCCTTCGGATAACAGCCGGCCTCCTGACCGATCGATCACGAAAGACATACCGGCCCTAGGAAAGCCCGCCCCACCCGGCGACACGGGACCAACCCACCATGCCCTGTGACCGCAGACGTCACCCGACCAACCATCACGCCCTACAGATCCACCGCCATCACCATCGACGAAAAATCCGGGCTAACACACCAGCATCGGTGAGCCGACTCAACGCCTTATAGGTGCTGGCCTCCGTCGTCCCGGTCATAGCCTGCGCTGTATCAGCGTTGAATATCGGCACGTCGAGAAGGCGATCGATCAACGCCTCGTCAGCTGAGTTCGCCCTCGGCCGCGCGATCTCACGCCAACGTTCGGGCAACACAGCCAGGCGTGCCGCAGACTCTGCAGCCGCCTCGCTGGCGTGTACCGCCGCATCCGCCACATAGCCCACGAACTGCTCGGCCCCGCCACGGCGGTACTCGGTCAAACAGCGGAAGTAGCGGTCGGTGTCAGCAAGCATGGCCGAAGCCATCGGCACAGTGACCCGTGCGGTCAGCCCCCGACGACGCAAGATGGCACTAATCAACGCCCGGCCCACCCGGCCGTTGCCGTCGGAGAACGGGTGAATCGACTCGAATTGAGCATGCGCGATCGCAGCCTGAGCGAGGATCGGAAGATCGGTCCGCCCGGCGAAAGCCATCAGATCCGCCATTAAACCCGACACCATCTCAGGCGGCGGAGGAACGAACAGCGCGCCCACCGGTGAGTAATCACTACCGCCCACCCAGTTCTGCACGCTGCGGTACGCGCCTGGACGGTCCGCATACGGATCGGGCGCCATCAGCAGCCGGTGCGCCTCCAGGATCGCCGCCTCCTCGATCGGCCCGGACGCGGCGGCATCGACCAACGCCAGCAGCGCGTGCACAGCCCCAAGCTGGGACTGTGCCTCGGCGCTGGCTTTCGCGCCGGCCACTGCCCGGCCGAACGCGTGCCAGCCTGAGTCGACCTGCTCGATCTTCGAAGAAGCTACCGACTCGCTACGAACCAAGAAATCGGCTAGAGGTGCCAGGTGCTGGCCGAACCCGGCGTCGAGTCGCGTCACCGCAATGACCGCGTCTTCGTGTCTGCGCGCTGTGTCGCCGGTGACAGCGACAGGAAGAGTCGCGATCAGCGGAGGGATCTGCACCTCGATCTCGGTCAGCAACCGGTCCTCGAGGTTGCCGCGCCGGCCCTGTGGAGTCCATCGGCGGCTCGCCGTGGAGTGCGCCGGCCAGTCCATAGACAACCTTTCGGCAGAAACATACAACAAGCGACAGTCTTACTATAAGTTATGGCGTTAAAGCTATAATAAGAGAACTACCGAGGGTGCATCCACCCTCACCTGATCGACCATCCGCCGCCATAACGGCACCCGCGACCAGCGAATACGTGCCCGCCTCCCCCACGCCGTCGTCTCTGTCGAGAACCCAGGCAAACCTTTAGACTGGGTTCGCAAGGAGAAACCGTAGGGGGAGCAATGGCTATTCGAGGAGAGACCGCAGCAGGCGCACAGGCCGGCGCTAGCGTTGGCATGCACTTATCCTCGGACTTTCCCGAAGTCCCGACCGGCGCCGACACCAAGAGCGCCGCGATCGCCGCCGAACTGCAATCGTTCGTGACCGCCATCAGCACAGACATCACCACCTACAACACCAGCCTTGACCAGGCCCGCGAAGGCATGGTCGCAGCGCCACGCCGAGTCGACGCCGCCGACCGCGAGGGCGCCGCCGTCATCCAATCAAGCGGAGGGACGTACACCATATGACGACTTTCGCCACCCAGTCCCCGGCGACCGGGCCCTGGAAGACCGCCGACGAAGTATCCCGCGAGACCGGGCTACGCCCCGACCTCGTCCTGCGCTTCATCCCCCATACCGAAACCCCGAACGGGCCCCGCTACAACCCCCACCACATCGCGCTGGCCGGCACCGTCAAGCAGATGACAGACGCCGGCGCACCGGCCGACGCGATCGACGCCGCAGTCCGCGACCTCCTCCAGCGCCCAGACCTCGCAGCCGTTGCCCCACTCGCACGGTCCCCGAAGCGTCGAAACGGCCGACTGCTTACCGTCGCCGGTGTCAGCGCTGCCATCGCACTCCTCATCGGCGGCGTGATCGGCGGACTCATCGGATCCGGCAACCGCAGCACCACCACAGCCGCCCCTGTACCCGTCACTGTCACCGCGACGGCGCCGACACAGGAGCTTCCTGGCGTCCCCGCGGCTGTCGACCCGGTCTGCGATGAATGGGGTGCGCTCAACACCGAGTTCCGCGACAGGAGAGCGGCCTGGGTTGCAACTGACGCGAACATTCCAGCGAGCCAGTGGAACGCTGAGCAACGACGGATCACTATGGCCGTCATTCCGGTTCTGCGAGATGAGGCGGCCGAACTCCGCACCCTGGCCAACAAGGCCAGTGATCCTGCGTTGCGTGATCTTCTGGGGCTTAACGCTTCCTATAAAGAAGCCTTCGCTGAGCGGTTGCCCAACTACGTTCCTGCGACGGACAAGCAAGTGTGGAGTGCGGCCGTTGATTTCGGGAACGCGGTGAACAGCTACTGCAATGCGACTAGGTGATCAATGCTTGAGCGGCCGCCCAGCCCGAATGATCTGATCGGTGATAACTGGCCATCGATCGACGAGGTGGCTTTAGCCACGCTCAGCACCGCCTTCGTGGGGGCTGGGACTGCATCGCAGACAGCCGAGCAGAAGGCGTACACCGACGGCAACGCCTACAACAGCCTCCTGCCTGAAGGCTTCGAGAAGCAGGTCGAGGTGGCCTTCAAGGTCGGCGGAATGGCCGCAGATCTGTCTGCCGCACTCGGGAAAGCCGGTGGCGAAACGGCTGTGGTCGCCCAAGCCGTGATGATGGCCAAAGTGCAGATCATCGTCACGGTCGGTGTGGCAGAAGCTCTGATCGCCGCCAAGGAAGCCGAGATCGCGGCATTGCAGGCTGCAAGTCTGCGTCCCGAGATTCGCGCGATGCGAATCCAGCAGCTGCGCAACGAGATTGAACAGATAACCAACGAGGCCAAGAGCGACATCCGGGCGATGTACAACGGCATCTACACACCCACGGCACCCGCCACTCCAGGCCTTACCCCAATCACACACAACGGCCCAGCCCCCGGAAATGGCGCACCGCCGGCGGGAAATGGGCTGGGTGTTCAACCGCTGAGCTGGGGCGAGGAGAAGGCCGACGGTGCGGGCGCTGACGTAGGCACAGAAAGTGGCTTCGAGGAGGCCGCGCCGACTGAGCAGCTTGCAGAAGGCTGGGAGCAGGAACGGCCTGTGGATTCAAATGCTCCGGAAACGCCTGCTTCAGATGCGCAGGCTTTCGCCGAGCAGACGCCAACGGGAGTCCCTACAACATCTGTGACCGAGTCTGCTGTCAGTGGCGTGCCAACGACAGCGATGCCGCCTTCGATGGGTGCGCCGTCTGCGAGTGGTGGCGGGTCTGCGAGCAGCTTGAGTAGCGCGATGCCGAAGATGAGCGGCGGCGGTCTGTCGTCTGCTGGTGGATCGGGGTTGTCTTCTCCTGGTGGCTTGTCCAGCGGTAGCAGCGGATTGTCCGGGCTGTCCAGTGGGGGTCCTCCGTCGGCGCCGTCCGCGCCGACGCCCACCCAGCAGTTCTTGAATGGCGTGGGGCAAGGGTTTTCGTCAGCGTCGCCGTCGACGGTGGCTTCGGGTGCGTCTGCTGCTGGTGCGCAGCCGTTCAAGCCGGCGCCGGGTTCGACGATTCCGGCGGGACCGCCGCCGGCAGCGTCTTCGGCTATGTCGGCGCCGACGTCGTCTTCGGCGGGGCCCGTCGCAGCGCCGGCGGCTCCTGCGGCGAGTGCCGCGCCGATGGGGGTGCGCCGGCGGCGGCTGGCCCGATGCCGATGACTGCCCCGCCGCCTGCGGGAACGCCCAGCGTCGCGCCTCCGCCAGCTGCCCCGGCGCCGGCCGCTCCGGTTGCGCCGGCTCCTGCCGCGCCAGCGCCTGCGCAGCCGCCCCCAGTGATGGGCCTTGGTGGGCAGAACGTGGCGGCCAAGCTGGCCAAGATGGGCACGACTGCGGTCGGGGAGGGTTTGCGGACCAGTGATGAGTTCAACGCCGCCGTTGTGCTCGTGGCGGCGTTGAACGACCCTGCGGTCGGTGTGGTGTGCGAGTGGGCGTGCGCGGTGTTCCAGCAGCCCGGCGAGACTGCCGCCCGATTCGTGGTGGCATCGCGTGAAGGCTTGTCGTGGATCCCGCCCGGTGTGTACATGCCCGACGGGGTAACGGTGGCCTCGCTGGACGAATCGGTGCCCTACGCGACGCGGCAGCTGTGGCGCGGCATGAAGCCGCCGGCGCGGGTGCTGGCGGCGTACGCGAAGGCGATCGAGGAGCAGCCGCGCATCGTTGTGGCCCGGAAGTGGTTGGGGCTGCAGGGTTTGTTCGGTCGCGGGACGGTGTTGGCTGCCGATGATGAGACCGTTGTCAGCCCGAATCCGGTCCTCAACCCTGACGGGCGGCACCGTTTGGAGTTGGCGTCCACGGACCGGTGGTGGGCGCAGGTCCAGGCCATCCCCGAGGCCGATATCGCGACACGGATCCGCGACCTTGCCGACCACGTCGCCCAGGCGCACGACGCGGCGTTCGGTGTCCACGACGCCGACAGCCAGAACTTCGGTGGGCGCGCATTGCGGGTAGCGGCTGTCGAACAGATCGGCCGCCCGGGCGGCGAAGCGGTCTGGCACGCCGTCGAGCAGCAGATGCACTGGACCCGCGCGCAGATCATGACGGCTCCGATCGCGGCACCTGAGCCGCTGCATGAGGGCTGGAACAATGACCTGATTGCGGCCGAGCAGATGCTGCGTGGTTGGGAAGTGCTGTGGTTGGCGCAGCGCGCGGCGACGCGGGCGACGTTGGCAGACATGACATATGCGGCTGCGGCCGCGCTGATGTAGGCGGTTTACGGGGTGTCGCAGTGGTTGGCGCGGCCTGGGGCGGTTCCGTCGTCGACGCCTGTCCCGGTGCCTGAGCATGCTCGGTGGTGGTCCTACGCGCAGGCGTGCGCGGTGGCATTCCGGCTGGGTGAGGCCCCACCGGAGATTGATGTGTTCGGTCCGGTGCTGGATCACGATGAGTGCGTCTATTTTTCGGCGACTGCGCAGTACGCCCGGTTGTATGGGGGCGACGGCAGCTACACCACGAATGGGTTCGTGGCGTTCGGGCGGCCCGCGGTGATGGCGGGGGCGTTGGCCGCGTCGGCGTATGTGAATCACCGGCGCAAGGTTGCCGCGAAACGGGAGGCTGTCTCGCGGTGGCGGGATCAGCAGCAGTCCATGGTGATCGGCACGAGCTCGCGGCTGATGGTGAACACCGTCGAGCATGGTTGGCTGTCGTTCTACTACTCGGCGGTCAATGAGTATGTGCCTGATCTTCCGCGGTGGGCATTGACGTTGGGATTCGGAAGCCAGTGTGTGCCAATGCAACTCGTGGGTCCGTGCGTTCCCGCCGCGGCCGTGCTGGTCAGTGTGGCGCTGGACCCGCAGCGGTGGTGGCGGGATCCGCGCCTGGGCCCGCTGCTCACCGGGTAGGGAGCCGGAGCGACTTCCTTGGCTGACTGGTCGACAGCGGTGTGCGCGGTTCGTTCCCGAACGAGCACTGTTGGTCCTACGCTGAGCGTCAGGGGTGCTGTGGGGCGCCCACGGGGCATCCGGGGGGAAGCGATGCGTATCGCGTCTTACAACGTTGAGAATATGTTCGAGCGACCGAAAGTGTTCGCCCGCGACAAGGACTGGACCGAGGAAGCGGTGCGCACAAGTGCCCGCGTCGATAGTTCGGACCGTTTCAATGACGTCATCGGTCTACATGCAGAGCTCAATCAGCTGTTCGCGAAGGACGTGTACAGCAGCGGCGACAAGGGCCGGATGGCCGAGATAATCGGGGCGCTCGGGCTTCGTTCGAGCGACAACGTCAGCCTGGTCACGCTGCGGGTGCTGCGTGGCCGGTTGCTGCGGCGACCGACCGACAAAACTAAGCCGGTGCAGATCGTGGCGTCCGGCCGAGCGGACTGGGTGGGCTGGCTGGACCTCAACCCGGAGCCGGTCAGCGAGCTCGCCACCGACCACATGGCAATGGTGATCCGGGACTCCGGAGCCGACATCGTCGGTGTAGTCGAAGCCGACAACCGCGTCGCGCTCGACTTGTTCGCACAGTCGTTCCTCAAGAGGGTCGGTTGCCGACCCTACGAGCAGGTCATGCTGTTCGACGGCAATGATCCACGCGGCATCGACGTCGGTCTGCTGGTCCGTGACCGCGCCAGCTACTCGGTCACCTATTTTCGGACACACATCTTCGAACCCGACCCCGACGGTTCGGGTCGGCTGTTCTCCCGGGACTGCGCCGAGTACCACATCACCGAAGAGGCCAGCGGCCGAACGGTTGTCGTGTTGGTCAACCACCTGAAATCCAAGGGCTACAACAGCGAGGACGACCCGATCGGCGCCAAACAGCGGCGCCGGCAGGCGGAGGGGATCGCCGAAATCTACACCCAGCTCGTTCGTGACGGCTTCGATCAGGTAGCGGTGCTCGGAGACCTCAATGACTCACCAACCCTGGACGGCAAACCCGAATCGTCGCTGCAGCCGCTGTTCGACACCGGCCTCAAAGACATCAGCGAGCACGACGGATTCGACCCCGGAGAGCGACTCGGCACCTTCGGAACCGGTCACACGCTGGCGTCGAAGATCGACTACATCCTCCTGTCGCCGGCGCTGTCTGAGCGGGTAGTGGCCGGCGGCATCATCCGATCCGGGATGTGGCGAGGCCCCCGAGTCAGGAAGCCGTGGAAAATGTACGACACATTGACCGCCGAACAACACGCCGCCTCCGATCACGCGCTGATCTGGGCTGATCTGGAGGACTGAGATCTCCGCACCGGCTACAGTTGGTGGGTTGCGTTGCCGCCGTTGCGTTTCGCGCGGAACATCGCATGGTCAGCGCGTGCGATCACTGTGTCGAGCACCAGCTGCGGGCGTTCGTTGGAGGCGATGAAGTCGGTGCGGTTGGCGCTTGTGATTCCCACACTGGCTGTGATTTCCGGAGGTCCGCCCGCTGCGATCGCGCGCCTGACCGCCTCGGCGGTTTCGGCGCCGCGGCTAGGCGTCGTGGTGTCGATTATGGCGAATTCTTCGCCGCCTATTCGGGCGATCAAGGCCTGACTGCCCGAGGTAGCCGCAATCAGCCGGGCGGATCGGACTAATACCTCGTCGCCGACGGCGTGGCCGTGGGTGTCGTTGACGTCTTTGAACCGGTCGAGGTCGACGACGATTACAGTCACCGTGCCTTCGGTGGATGTTGCGTTGCTTTCGAGGAGATCGCCGAAATGCAGGTACAGGCCGCGACGATTCAACAACCCTGTCAGCGCATCGATCGAAGACTTGTTGGCGTCGGTGCGTAGCATGCGGATACCGAACTGTATTCCCAGCGGCGTCGCAATCACCGGTATCACTGCCCCGAGGATCCGGCCGGCAAGTGCGCCGCTGAGGGCTTCGTCGCGGCTTGCCAGCGCGATAAAGGCTACGGTCGTCACCAAGATCAAGCCCGTATGCAGTGTGAGCGCTTTGGGTCCGTCGAAGAACATCAAGTACACCGATATCAGTGCGAAACAGTTCAGGGCGAATAGGCCCATGAGCCAACTTGATCCGGTCAGTCCGATTGCAGCGATGCCGATATCTGATGAGATGACAAAGGCCCGTGATTGTCGACGTGTCGGCCACGGGCGAACGCACCACATCACGGCCCAAAAGGTATTCACCGTGGCGAACGTGATGAGGACTACCTGTTGGGGCGTTGAGGCGGGTTCGACTGCGGGCAACAACCCGGCCGCGGTGATGATTGAGATCAGGCCGATGCCGGCACCGATCATCACGCGGATCGCGCCAGCCAGCGACCTCCGAGCGAAGTACTGCACGTACGCGGAGTAGTCGACCGGTTCTTGCCACCAGTCATCAAGGTGCCGGCCGAACACTCGGAAGCTTCGAAGATCCCCGCGCAACCACAACCCCCTGATCGCCTTGCCTGCGCCAGGCGCCAGCACCTGCCGTCGGGGCGGGGTGTAGGCGGCGATCGGCGCAATAATCTGAGCCAGCTATCGTCAGTAGCTGCCGCGCAAAGATGCTATACCACCGTAATAGCGGGTCCCAATGCTAAGCGACCCGTCTGCGGCAAATGATCACCTGGGCATCAATGGTGTGGTTGGCGGTGTCCCACGGTGTTGCGGTAGGCGGTGGGTGTGGTGTTGAACCATCGTTTGCACGCTCTTGTGAGGACGCTTTGTTCGGCGTAGCCGAGTTGGCGGCAGAGTTGGTCGAGGCTGAGTGCGGTGTCCAGGAGTAGGCGTTGGGCGGTGTCGCGGCGGGTTTGGTCGACCAGCTCAGCGTATGTGGTGTTTTCGGCGGCCAGGCGCCGTTGCAGGGCTTTGGTGTGCAGGCCGATGTGGCGGGCGATGTCGGGTAGGCCGACCGCACCGGTGGGGAGGAGCTGGCGCACCAGGGTGCGTACCAGTTGGCTGGTGGCCGGGGTGTAGTCGCCGACGGTGTCGGCGAGGTAGTCGATGGCGGTTTGGTGGGCCAGCCGGTCTTTGGGCAACGGCTGTTGCAGGTCGGCGGTGCGCACGGTGAACCCGGCGACGTGCTCGCAGAAGCCAGGTGGGCAACCGAAATAGGTGTCGTAGTCGTCGGCGGGGCCGAGGGCGGGGTGGGGCAGGTGTACGGCGACGGGACGGTAGGCCGCTCCGAGGAACAGGCGCAGGACCCGCAGGGTGACCCCGAGAGAGAGTTCGATGGCCTGGGCTTGCGGCGGCGGGGGGTTGAGGAGGTATTCGAATTCGAAGCGTCTCAGGTCGGGGTCGAGGTGTGCGGTGACCCGGGCGCTGATCGACGGGCTGTAGGCGGCCATGAACTTGTCGAAGATCGTGAATGCCTCGGCGACAGTGGCCGCGCTGCGGCCGGCCAGCCCGACCGGCCCGAGGATCTCGATACCCTGTCGGCGGGCCAGCCGCCGCGCGAAATCGGGGGTGTCGAGGATGTCGGCGGTGTTTTCGAGTAGCCGGGCGCCGTTGGGTAGGGAGATGAACCGGTCGTGGCGGCCGATGTCGTTGAACGGGATGTGCGCGTCGGCCACCAGGATGTGACTGTCGCCACCGAGTTCGGTGACCAGCTCGTGAAAACCCGTCAACGCCGTCCCCCGGATCACCGCCATGTCCCAAACTGTCAAATATTCGTCTCAGACTGTCAAGACGAATCGTTGCTGGGTCGTGCAAAGTTGTTGCCCGGGTCGGGGGACCGGACCGTTGCGTGTTCGTGGTGGGCCCCGAGGGTGGTGTGCTGCTGCGACGATGTACCTGAGGAAGGGGCTGTGTTGTCTGAGCGGCTGGATGGTCAGATTGTGGCGCCGGTGTTGCCCGACGGCGGGGTGTTGCCATTCCCACCGGTGCCCTCGGGCAGTATCGCCGGCCGCACGCTGCAGGAATCGACGTACCAGCCGCGCGCGATCCCCAAGCATCTGCATGAGGATTCGCCGAACATCGTGATCGTGTTGATCGACGACGCCGGGCCCGGTTTGCCGTCGACGTTCGGCGGTGAGGTCACCACCGCGACACTGGACCGGATCTGCGGCGAAGGCGTGTCCTACAACCGCTTTCACACCACGGCGATGTGTTCGCCGACCCGGGCGTCGCTTCTGACGGGCCGCAATCATCACGAGATCGGCAACGGGCAGATCGCCGAGCTGGCCAACGACTGGGACGGCTACGCCGGCAAGATCCCGCGCTCCAGTGCGACCGTGGCCGAGGTGCTCAAGCAGTACGGCTACGCGACGTCGGCGTTCGGGAAGTGGCACAACACCCCAGCCGAGGAAACGACCGCGGCGGGCCCGTTCGAGAACTGGCCCACCGGCCTGGGTTTCGAGTACTTCTACGGCTTCCTCGCCGGTGAGGCCTCACAGTACGAGCCGAACCTGGTGCGCAACACCACCGTGGTCGCCCCGCCGAAGACTCCGGAGGAGGGCTATCACCTGTCGGAGGATCTGGCCGATGACGCCATCTCCTGGCTGCGCCGGCACAAGGCGTTCAACGCCGATAAGCCGTTCATGATGTATTGGGCCAGCGGCTGCCTGCACGGCCCGCACCACATCATGAAGGACTGGGCCGACCGCTACGCCGGCAAGTTCGACGACGGCTGGGACGCCTACCGGCAGCGGGTTCACGAACGCGCCAAGGACAAGGGCTGGATCCCGCAGGACGCAGTACTCACCGAACGTGATCCGCAGATGCCGGCGTGGGACGACATCCCCGAGGACGAGAAGCCGTTCCAGCGGCGCTTGATGGAGGTCGCAGCGGGCTACGCCGAGCACGTCGACGTCCAGGTCGGCCGCATCGCCGACGAACTGGACACCCTCGGCTACGCCGAGAACACGTTGTTCCTCTACATCTGGGGTGACAACGGATCCTCCGGTGAGGGCCAGAACGGGACCATCTCGGAGCTGTTGGCGCAGAACGGAATTCCCACCACCGTGCGCCAGCACATCGACGCTCTGGATGAGCTCGGCGGGCTGGATGTGCTGGGTTCCCCGTTGGTGGACAACCAGTACCACGCCGGGTGGGCGTGGGCCGGGTCCACCCCGTACAAGGGCATGAAGCTGATGGCCTCACACCTGGGCGGCACCCGCAACCCGTTGGCGGTGCGCTGGCCGGCCAAGGTCGCCGCCGACCCCACGCCGCGCACCCAGTTTCTGCACTGCAACGATGTCGTGCCGACCATCTACCAGGTGGTCGGGATCGAGGCGCCGCGCACGGTGTTCGGGGAGACCCAGATTCCGCTGGCCGGGGTGAGTTTCGCGCAGACTCTGGTTGACCGGAATGCCGAGGGCGGCAAGAAGACCCAGTACTTCGAGATCATGGGCAGCCGCGGGATCTACCACGACGGCTGGTTCGCCGGCGCGGTCGGGCCGCGTCTGCCGTGGATACCGGGCCTGCCGCCCGGGATGGCCACCTGGACCCCGGACCAGGACACCTGGGAGCTATACCACCTGGACGAGGACTGGACCCAGGCCAACGATCTCGCCGCGCAGATGCCCGACAAACTCGCGCAGATGCGCGAGACCTTCGCTATCGAGGCCGCCAAGAACGCGGTGCTGCCGATCGGCGGCGGGCTGTGGGTGCCGGTTTATCACCCCGAGCTGCGGATCGCGCCGCCATTCACCGAGTGGGAGTTCTCCGGCGACATGATCCGGATGCCGGAGTTCTGCGCACCGAGCCTCGGGAACAAGAACAACACGGTGACCATCGACGCCGACATCCCCGCCAATGCCCACGGCGTCCTCTACGCCCTCGGCTCCGGCGCCGGCGGGTTGACCGTCTATATGGACGAGGGTTACCTCTGCTACGAATACAACCTGTTCATCCTGTCGCGCACCAAGATCCGCACCACGAAGAAGATCCCTCCGGGACGTGCCACACTCACCGTGGCCACCCGGTACGCCGATCCACGCCCGGCCGGACCGCTCGACATCACGATCGCCCGCAACGGTGAATCGATCGCCACCGGCCAGGTGCCGATCAGTGCGCCGCTGCTGTTCACCGCCAACGATTGCCTCGACATCGGCACCTGCCTCGGGTCACCGGTGTCGATGGACTACCGGGAACGCGCACCGTTCCCGTTCGAGGGCCGTATCCACACCGTCCACGTCGCCTACACCTAAACCACAGCCCAACCCACACCGTGCTGCCGTAGGCGGCTTGGTGTTGACACGGACAAAACCTGAGGAGAACGAATGAGGTTCGGAAACGTCGCGGCGATCACTGTCGCCGCGGCGATGGCCGCAGCGATCGCAGGGTGCGGCGGCAAAACCCAAGAGCCGGCGGGTGGTTCGGCGGTGACGCTGCAGGAGATGCGGGCGATCGCCAAGGAGGCCTACGTGTACGGCTTTCCGATGGTGGATATGTACCGCATCGAGAACGCTTATGCGGTGAACAAGGACAGCGGCCAGTACCTGGGTGACTGGAACCAGATCCACAGCATCGCCCGGGTTTTCACCCCGGCGGACACCACGGTGCAGACACCCAACTCCGATACGCCGTATTCGTTCTTGGCGACAGATCTGCGGACCGAGCCGCTGGTGCTCACGGTGCCGCCGATCGAGCAGGATCGGTACTTCTCGCTGCAGTTCATCGACAGCTACACCTACGTCTACGACCTGATCGGCTCCCGCACGACCGGCAACGGCGGCGGCACCTATCTGCTGGCCGGCCCCGGCTGGAAAGGCGAGCAGCCCGCCGGCGTCGACAAGGTGATCCGCACCGACACCGACTTCGGCCTGGTCCTGTACCGCACGCAGCTGTTCAACCCGGCCGACCTCGACAACGTCAAGAAGATCCAGGCCCAGTACACCGTCGAGCCGCTCTCGGCGTTCCAGAAGACCCCGGCCCCGGCGCCGGCGCCGGCGCCCGCGGTGGACTTCATCGCGCCCCTGACACCGGACGAGGAGAAGACCTCGCTGGACTTCTTCAAGATCCTCAACTTCACGTTGAAGTACGCGCCGGTGAAGCCCGACGAGAAGGAGTTACGGGACCGGTTCGCCACGATCGGCATCGGACCCGACGGTGACTTCGACCCCGCGAAGCTCAGCGACGAGCAACGCGCCGCCATCGAGGGCGGCATGGCTGATGCGTGGGCCGAGCTGCACACCTTCCAGACCGAGCAACTGCAAACCGGTAAGGTGACCTCCGGTCAGCTGTTCGGGACCGCCGAGCAGCTGGGCGGCAACTACCTCTACCGCTTCGCTGGCGCGGTGATGGGCATCCTGGGACTGCCGGGTGCTGAAGCCAGGTACTTCCCGCTGACCAACGACTCGACCGGCGCCACGCTCAGCGGCGCCAACACCTACACGCTGACCTTCCCGGCGGGTCAGCTGCCGCCGGTGAAGGCGTTCTGGTCGGTCACCGTGTACAAGCTGCCGCAGATCCTGCTGGTGGACAACCCGATCAACCGGTACCTGATCAACTCGCCGATGCTGCCGGACCTGGTGCGCAACCCCGACGGCGGAATCACCCTCTACCTGCAGCACACCTCGCCGGGACCGGAGAAGGAAGCCAACTGGCTGCCGACCCCGGCCGGTGACTTCCAGATGATCCTGCGCACCTACTGGCCTTAGCAGGCGGTCACCGATGGGGCCTGGACCCCGCCGAAAGTCGTCAAGAGCTGACCCTTGTGGCCCGCGGCGCGCCCTTCACCGCGCGTCACGGTCACCCGCACATATCTGCGGGACGCCACCAGGTCTCCCGTTCGCCGTGTTTAGTCAGGAGGTAACGCCGTCATGCCCGGTTTGGCTGAGATCGCTTTGGGTGCCGCGCCGATCGCCGGCGGCGCCTTACTGGGTGCCGTCGCCGGCAACCTGAAAGGCCCCGATGTTCGCGCGGTCATCAAAACCGACCTCGATCTGCTCGACCGTATCCCCGAAGACCAGGCGCAGCGGCGTGCGGCGATGTCGCAGATGATCGCCGGGCGTATCGACGACCTCATCGGCGCCGACCAGAGCGCGCGCCAACTGCGCCAAGCCGCCGCGAATTATCAGGGCGACTGGCGCGACGTCATGGTGTTCATCTGCACGGTGCTGTTCACCATCGTGTGGTGGCACGTCAGCCATCACCGCACCAACTGGCTGCCGATGTTCATCGTGCTTATCGTCATGTCGGTGATCGCCGGCGCCTACGCCGCCCGAGGTGCCCTGCGCGCCGTGAAACACCTGGCACGCCGCACACCCGCCACCACGACGGCACGCCATGGCGCACCATGACAATCCAATCCCGCACCCACACAGCCGCCCGACCACACTCGGTCGACGAGCAAAAGGAGTTCCCGATGTTGTTGACACTGCGGCGCCTGGCAGGTGCCGGCGCACTTGCCCTGGGGGTCACCGCGCTGCTCGGTGGTGCGGTGGCGGCTGCGGACCCGGCCACGGATCTGCCCCGCCCTCCCCATTGTTCTGCCGCCGATCTGGCCGGTATCGCGTCCGGGGTCGCCGCGGCCACCTCGGCCTATCTGTTCACCCATCCTGAGCTGAACGGATTCTTCACCGATCTGCACGGTCAACCCCACGAGGAGGTGCCCGACGCCACCAGGGCCTACTTCGACGCCCATCCGCAGGAGCACGCAGAACTCAGGGGTATCCGCCAACCGCTGGTCGATTTCCGCAACCGCTGCGGATACGGCGAACCCAACCTGGTTGGAGGGCAACAATCGTGAACAGATCACCTCGGTCGATCCGGGCCCGCGTCGCGACCGTCGCTCTGGCGTTCTTGACGTTGCCCGGCGTCATCGTGTTGGCCGCGCCCGCCGGTACGGCCAGTGCGGACGTGTGTGCCAGCGCCGGGCGCCGGATCTCAGTGGGGGGATGTGTCAACATCGCCGACGCGGTCGCACCCTACGTCCCGCCACCGGCCTACTACGCCCCGCTGCCCGAAGACCCGCCACCACCGCCTGGCTCCAATGTCAGCGGCTGCATCGGATACAACGGACGCTGGGTTCACGCCGGAGGCTGCAACTGACACTGCGATTGGTGTCAGTGGCGGGCGGGGTCGAGCAGCTCGGCGCAGGCGTGTACCCGGTTGAGCACGTCGTCGAACGACGGCGGATCGTCGCCGTAGAAGAACGCATCCATGGCCGAATCATGTTCTCGTCGGAGGTCTTCGGCGAACTGGCCGGCGGGATCGAACGCGGCAGAGGCCGCGAAACCGCCATCGGGTACGGGGTGGTCCGGGTTGTCGAGGTGTGCGGAGACTGCGAGGGCGCTGGCGACGATGTCGCGGACCATTGCGGTGTCGGCGAGCAGCTCGGTAACCAGATCGTGCCCGAGTAGGGCCCAGATGTCGTAGAACTGCCGACCGATCCGTGGCAGCCCGTGAGTGGTGTTTCGTCGCGCCGGGTCTACGACAAAGTTGTTGACCCGCAGCAGTTTTTCGATCAGCGTGCGTCCTGGGTGAAGGATCGACACCGAGAATGGCCGTAGATCCTCCCAAATGTCATCGACTGCCCCCGTCAACTGGCGCGCCAGCAGGGACTGCACAGTCCCGTCCAGTGCCGGGTTCGGGCCGCCAGCCTGCCCGAGCTCGATGAGCACTGACGTCGGCTCTGCCAGCCCGTTCGCGGTACCGCTGTGATCGAGGGGTAGCTCGAGCCGGGCGGTCTGGGTTGCGGTTCCCAGCCGCCCGCCGGACTTGCGGTCGGTGTAGTGGCCGCCCGTCGTCGACGCCGCGGTCTCCAACATGGTGAGCATCGCGCGCTTTGCGGTGCGCACGTTGGGGAATTCGCCGAGCACCAGCAGGTCGAGGTCCTCGGAGAACCGCTTGATGATGCGCAGCTTCTCCAGGCTCGTCCCGCCTTTGAACACGATCTCGTCGCGGTGGCTTGCGGCGATGGTGCGCAGCACCTCGCAGACCCAGTAGTCCTTTTCGACGGCCAACGGTTGCACGTGAAGCTGTTCGGCCGCGGTAACGATTGTCGCGGCGAAGACATCGGGATTCTCTTCGCGCCAGAGCGCCACGTCAGGTGCTCGTCAGGCCGGCCAGTGCCCGCACCTCGGTGCGTCGATCTGCCCGGCGCACCCTTTCGGCGAGTTCGGTGCGGCCGGTTCGTTGCAGCAGGTGGCGCAGTCGCGCCCGCCCTGACGCGGGTTCGGTGTCGCTGGCCTCCGCCAGGCGCTCGGCGTCGAGGCGTCCGGCATCGATGAGTTCGGTGAGCCGTGTCATCGCGGCATCAGGGCTTGCTTCGATCACCTGATCCCAGCGGTCGAGCACTTCGAGTGTCGCCACTTCGATAGGGGTCAGGGCGGCGTCGGCGCGGCCGCGGCGAGCCGAGCGGTTCGCGAACCGCACCAGTTCGTAGTCGGCCGGGGGACGTGCGGGTATCGCGTACTCGCCGCGGCGGGGGATCTGGGTGGACAGTTGGAGCGCATTGGCCGCTGACAGCCCGGCTGGCCCGATACCCGGCACGCCGGCCAGCTCGGCGGCCAGCACGTCAGGCTGTGGCGGGGCCATGCCCAGCGGGGTTTTGAGGCCGCGCCAATACAGGCCTCTGCGGAGGTGGCGAAGCTCCCCCTGGTTGACCAGCTCAGCCAGCAGGTGCTGTGCGGTCGACGGTGCGGTGTCGAGGTCGGCCGGCTTCCAGAACCGGTTGAGGGAATCCAGGATCGCTTGGCGGGCGTTCTGGGCTGCGCTGCGGTCGTCGCGGGTGGGCATCGGGTTCACCTCCTTCATGCAACATGATACGAGAAACTGCCGCGGTTTCGGTCGGCGTTGTTACCTGCCAGGGCAAACGTGTCTCCTCCGGGGCGCGGCCGCCGCGCTCGACGCAGCCTGCCTAACGGAGATATAATCACGTTAATTGACGTTAGGAGCGTGGTGTGTATGTCAACGACCGACGAGCTGGAACGACTCCTGCAGGAACGGTTCGAGATCTCGACGACCCAGTTCGTCGACGCACTGAAATTCCTGCCCATCACCCGCCCCTGGGCGGCCTCCCTGGCCGAAGACGCAGCCCGACTCCTCGACGAGGCGGGCTTGGTTGAAAACCCGGACGCGTTCGTGGCCGCAGGCACCGAGGTCGCCGGCGAAGTAGCGCGTCTGGCGGTCACCGCCTTCACCGCCGACGAGGTCGCCTCCGGCCTGGGAATCAGCGCCTCGCGGGTACGCCAGAAACGCCTCGCCGGCGAGCTGTGGGCCATCCCCGACGGCCAGACCTGGGTCTTCCCAATTCTGCAGTTCGAAACCGGCGACGATGGCGGCCCCACCCGGCAGGTCCGCGGCCTCGACCAGGTACTCAAGCAGCTCCCCGCCGACCTGCATCCGGTGGCCGTGGCCGGCTTCCTGCGAACCCCGCAACCGGACCTATTCCACGAGCGGCCCAGGACAGTGATCGAATGGCTGCGAGACGGCGGCGAAGTGGACAAGGCCGCAGCTGTCGCAGCCAACGCCGACTGGTACACCGTGTGACCGCACGCCTGCCCGGCCCCCCACCACTCGCCGAGCTGCGCGCCATCGGGATCCGCGACAACGAGTACCGGTCCGCACCCACCAACCAGCTGTGGTGGCGGATCCACCGCACCAGCGGGGCACATGTGTTGGCCTGGAACGCGTTCCGCGAGAACGGGCCACGTCTTCGGTTCGACCCACACCCCCTGCCGGTCGGGAATCACCCGGGGATCGGGGTTTGGTACGGCGCCTCCGAACCGCTTGCGGCGCTGGCCGAGTCATTCCAGATTGACCGCACCATCGACCGGTTCCGCGGAGCGCCCTACCTGACGGCGCTGCGGTTCACACGGGAGCTTCGGCTGCTCGACCTGGCAGCCGACAGTGCCGGATCGTGGCCGACACGAGCCGGCGGCACATTCGCACTTTCCACCGGGCCGCACTCGATCACCCAGCGCTGGGCGCGCAGGATCGCCGAGGCCTTTCCTGATGTCGACGGCGTCCTCTACAACAGCCGGTTCTCGGGCCGCCACTGTGTCGCGCTATTCGTGCCTGCCGTGCCAGCGATGCCGTCGCGTCCAGTGCTGTCGCTGCCGTTGAGCCATCCCGGTCTGGCGGTGCGGATCGCGTCGGCAGCGCAGCAGCTGGGCTACAGAGGTCGTCTCCCCGGTCTCTTGAAGTGAGGTGACGCGGCACCAGTCCTCGTCGTCGATCCCGAGTTCGAAACCCCGTTCCGGGTTGGGTACGAACTCACCGACGGTCACTGCGTTCCACCGCTTTTTCGCCCATCCGAGTCCGGAGACGGTGGTGTCGGGCCACGGATCGTCCCCGCGTCGGAGGCGGGCCTGTCCGGCGATCTCTTCGGAGTTGAACGGGTTTGAGTAGTCGCTGAGGTGGGCGCGGATGGCCTGTTCGTAGTCTGAGATCTCGTCTTTGGTCAGGCGAACACCCAATGCGATCGATAGAGCCCTCCAGAGAGGGGCGAGCGGGGGGCGGGCCCACCGGCGGCGTTCGAACTGGTCGGTGACGGCAATGCTGTACCGGGCGAACCAGTGAACAGCTTCTTCTGGGTCGCAATCCCAGATCCATCCGAGGACTCTGCCGATCGAGTCGCCGGCTTGATGGAACCCCGATTGTCCGACGTCGGTGGCCAGCCAGTCGGCCTCGCTGTCCAACGTCGCTCGCATCATCACCAGTAGTTCGTTGTTGTCGTGGACTAGTGCGTTCGCGGGCACGACCTTCTTGCCCGCGGGAACTATATGGGCGACGACTTGGCCTTCCCGGATGACGTGGGTGACTTTTCCGTTCGCTGCGTCATCGAGCACCGCGCTGAAATGGGTTCGCACATCGGAGGCTCGCAGCATGCGCTCAAGATCAACCTTCATCCCCGAAGACTATCAGACGTACGAAAGAGCGTCATGCACACCGTACGTAGTAACGTACGGTGTGACGTATACCTGTGCGGTGAAGTGTCGGGACACGGTGGCGGCGGGTTGACAACGGAACCTGCCGCCGAAGTCCCCTCGCGGGGGCGGTGATCCGCGTACGCGCTGGTAGCCTGCCGGACGGAGATGATTAGCTGCTCTTATCTGCAGCGTACAGAGAACGAAAGGGTCGGGAAAATGAAGAACGTCGGAATGACGTTGGTCACTCTGGCCGGTGTCGCCGTGGCTGGTGTGGCGGTGGCTCCCAGTGCGGTAGCCGAGGAGGCGGTGATTCACCACTTCGGCGCCAGTGCCGAGCTCGTCAACGGGACTGTGGTGCAGGAGTGGACGGTGAGCGACCTCAAGCCCAGCAGCGACGTGATCCCGTACCCGGTAGCCGGGACGCTGTGGGAGGCCACCGCGACGGACACCGCAGTCGAAGGATCGGTCATCCCGATCGTGTCGAACTTCAACGCCCGGGCCCGGAGTGGGCAGACCTACCGGGTGCTGTTCGGTGTAGCCACGCCGCAGGGCGTGAACCCATCCGCCCTCGGCCAGGGTGAAAGCACCACGGGGACAATCTATTTCGACGTCACCGGCGACGCTCCCGACAGCGTGGTATACAACGCGGGCGGGCCAGATCTGGCGGTGTGGGTGCAGCCGCCACCGGTGCCGCAGCGGCCGGCGACGCGGTCCGGGTCGGGTTCGGGCGCGTCCTCGGGCTCTGGTGCGGGCGGCGCGGTGGCTGCTGAGCCGGCTGGCGCCGAGACAGAAGCGGTCCCCGCGGGCGAGGCCGCGGAAGCGGCCACGCCGGTCACCGACGGCGCGGTCGTCCCCGTCGAGGGCGGCAGCCAGGGCACCCCGATCGAGGGTGGAAGCGAGGGCACTCCGTTGCCGGCGGGTGACGGTGCGCCAGAGCTGCCGGCAGTGGCCCCGGAGCCCAGCGTCGCTGGGACGCAGCCTGCCGGGCAGGGTTCAGGACCGGCGCCCGGGCCAAGTGCCGGCACGCCGTTGCCGGCCGAGGAGCACGGGACCTCTGCCGTGGTGGTGCCTTCACCGGGCGCCTGACGAGCGGTGTCGACGAGAGGCGTTCAGACGGCGTGGGGGACGGGCTGTTTGTCCCTGGTGGCCTCGGCGGTGGCCTGGCTGGTCATGTAACCCCAGTCCTTGCGGATCGCGAACACGTAGCTGTGCCACAGCGGGATAGCGATGAGTCGCATCCGTTCTGCTTCGGTCATGGTGGCGGCAGCCGGTGAGGCACTGGCCCGTCGCCACGCCGTGGTGCGGGCGAGGTCGTCGGCGATCCAGTAGAGCAGTTCGTCGACTGCGGTTGTCTCGCGAGTAACGGTGCCGTGTACGAAGGTTCGGGTGCGGTAGCGGTACAGGGTGCCAGCGGGACCGACTGTGGCAATGCTGTAGCACGGCCCGTCGTGATGATCTTCTGTATCCGGGCGCACCTGTGCGGGGGTCGCGGAGTCCAGGGGCAGCGGCGCTCCGGCGATGGTCATCAGCTGAGCCTTGATGCCGTCGATCTGCTGCTGCAAGGGCACGGTCGGCTCGGGATCCGCCTGGAGCTGTTCGGGTGTCCGCGTGGCTCCGACGGCCTGCTGCTCGGGGGCTGCGGGCTGGGGCTGCTGGAGCGGCGTGCCGGCAGCAGGATCGGGGTCCTGATCGGTGGGCCGTCCGGCGGTAGGGGCGTCGTCGATCAGGACGACGGCCACGACCGCGGTCTTGGTGGTGTCCAGTGTGTCGTCGGCGGCCGCGGTCGAGTCCAGGACGTAGGACAGGGCCACGGGGAAGTCGGTCATCCCGCGGTGCGGGCGCTGACCGGGCGCGTGCGGGTGCACGACGACGTCGGTGATCCACAGGTAAGGGCCGTGGTCGTCGTGGCCGAGCAGATCAGGATCACAGCGGTCGAGGGGGAACGCGTCGTCGGGGCGGAAGTACACCGGTTCGTCGAGGGTCGCGTAGTAGGTGTCGCCGGCGAACAGACGCACGGTCGACCCGGTACGGGGCAGCTGCGTGCTCAGGTCCTCGGGCCCGGACTGCATGTGGGTGATTGTGAAGTGGGACATCAGGTTTCCTAGCTGCCGGTAGCGGCTGTGTAGGTGATTCGCAGGCGACCATCCAGGGCACATCGGAGTCGTCCGGCCGCGGCGCGGTAGAACGCGGCGGGCAGCGGACGTCCCGTCGTGGATGGGTCGTCGACGTCGGTGTCAACGCGGGGGACGGTTGTGGTGGGCCAGCTTTGAGGGGTCAATGAGGCCAGCAGCTGGTCGACATCAGTGGCGTCCTGGCCCGCGGCGAGCTCGGCAGTGATGCGAGCAAGCTCGTCGGTGACATCGGCGTCCATCTGCTTGTCGAGCTGGGTGAGCAGAGCGACGACATCGGTACGCAAAGGCAGGGCGCCGTCTTCCCATCGTCGGACTGTGCGTTGGTCGACGCCCACGGCGTCGGCGAGCCACTGGGCTGATAGTCCGAGTGACTCGCGGATCGTTTTGAAGTCGGCGGGTGTCATGCTGGGCGAGTTCCTTACTCATGGCCCCGGGGTTGTGGATGCCCGCAGCGTCCAGTGGGCGGACATGGGGAGAGGTCAGCGGTGATGCAGGATGGCGTCGGCGTGTGTCGCGACCCAGGCCGGTGTCAGAGCCGTGTCGACCGATCCGACGGGCCGCCACGGCGCGCCGTCGATGGTGCAGTAGACCGTGTGCCCGTCGTCGCCGATACGGATCCATCCTGTGGTGTGGCGGGGTCCGTCGGTGATGGTGAGCGTGTAGCCCCGGGAGCCGTCAGTGGCGTAGTTGGGGGCTTCGGCGGATACGGTTGCGGTTGCTGTCGCGGTCATGATGGTGGTCCTTCCGGTGGGGTGTGGCCTAGTGCCTGCCCGCGGCTCCATCCTACGCCCTAAGTTAGGGCGTGGCCATTGGAGGGGGAGGGAGGTCTCCGGTGTCGGTCTGGATGTCTTCGGATTGACTGTGGGGCAATGGCTCTGGTGTTTGTTTGGCTGGATTTTCCGGGACGGGTGCGCTGTCGCGGACTATCTGTCGGATGCGCTCTCGCGTGTAGCCGGTTCTTTTCGCGATCTCGGCTTGGGTGCCGCGCGGGCCGTGAGCGATCATTTGGCGAATGATGGCGTGCAGGGTTTGTCGTGCGTCTTGCGTTGCCTGCTGGGCGTCGGAGAGGCGGGTTAGGGCGGCGTCGAGGTCGTCCACCGATAGAGCATAGCGCGGTTGGCCAACAGCACTTGACAATGCCAACTGCGTTTGGCATTGTCGCTGTGTCGGACCACCGAGAGAGGATCTCCACGTGGAAGCACTCACGCCATGCCAGTCGAGCTGGAGCGTCCCGTTCGGGTTCGCCACCTATGAGCTAACCCAGACGGTCGACGGGCCGATCATCACTGGCGGCGGCCAGATCGACCACTACGGACCTCGGACCTTCCATTGGGGCATTCAGCATGTCTACGACGACGGGACGCTGCGGATCGTGGTCAGGCCCGGTGACCGCGACACCTACAGCGCAAGCGGCTATTACATGTCCATTGAAACACTGGCTGGCCAGCCGGGGCGGCAGTTCAGCAACGTGCACGCGGCGCTGGCGGCCGCCAGAGACGAGCTCTTGCGGTGGCCCAACTACCGCCGCGCGCTGGCCGCGCAGGCCTGCACGTAGGGGCGGGTTGCCAGTGAGTCGCCAGCGGCCTTGGAAAGTGCACTTTCACCACGACGGCACAAAGACCTTCAGCGACGACGAAACGCGATCGGACAGCTACACCATCGACACATCACGACCCGTCGGCGGAACATTGGTGCAACAGAAGAAGCTGCGACCATCGCGGCACGCCGAGTCTCGCGCAACGGTGGCGAAGCGCGAATAGTCCTCTGTGACAAGAAAACCGGCATAGAGTCCGAGATCCGGACCTACGCGCCGTACGAAGCGGCGATGGAAGACTTGATGAGAACACAATGAATCTAGTCATCGAATTCGGAGAAGACGGCCGCGCCGGATACGGCAGCATCCACCGCAAAGGGTGCGCCGACGTCAGTGACCCCGAATTTATCGGCACCGCCAGCACTCGCGCGGAAGCGGTAACGCTCGCCGACCAGGCGACATCCTGGGCGTCCAACGACGGCGAAGAGCCAGCCGACTATGGCTACAAAATCGCCTCCTGCGTGAACCTCCCCGCCGGCTGAGGGTAGAAGCGCTCGGCCCGTCCCTAGGTTCTAAGCCGACGCGCCGGCGCGTATCGAGTGGAGGTGCTTGCTCGAACTTCCCTGCACCGTCACGTCGCTCGACGTCGATCAGCTGCGCGCCACCAAGGCCCCAGTCCCGGGCGAGCGGGAGAGCTCCTCTGGAATAGTGCGCCGAACACTCCTTAGCATGAGATTTGCGTAGCTCACCAAGGGGTCACCCCGTGACGGTGACCCTGTCCGATACGCCCAATGATGGGGGAGTGCAGCATGATTCAGCGGACGGAGCCATTCGCGAATGGGCGATCTCCTCTCTCGGGTTCAGCATTGCCGACCAATCGCGAGCTCACCGTCACAACAGATGATGGTGTCGCACTCGCAGTTCGTGACACCGGCTCCAACGCCGCAACACACACCGTGGTTTTCCTGCATGGACTATGTCTTTCGCAGCTGACCTGGTCGCTGCACATCGACCGCCTTGTGCGTCGGTACGGCCCGGCGATCCGGATCATCAGTTACGACCACCGCGGACACGGGCGCTCGCAGCACGCACCGATGAACACCTACAGCATCGACCGGCTGGCTGAGGACTTGGCACGGGTGCTGGAAGCGGCGCATGTTGCTGGCCCGACGACGTTGGTCGGGCACTCCATGGGTGGGATGACCGCACTGGGCTATCTCGCTCGCCCCGCTTCCGGCAGGCCCATCGATCCTGCCGGGCTTGTACTGGCGGCTAGCGCAGCTGGAAAACTCTGCTGCCGCGGCCTGGGCCAACTGTTGGGGACTCCCGCCACCGCGGCACTGCGCGGTGCGGCAGAGCACGTCCCTGAGCAGGCCATGAAGGCGATGCTCAGCCCCCTGTGCGTGACGCTGAGCCGATGGCGACGCAATCCGCCGGCAGCAACGTTGGCCTCGCTCGCAATGGATGCGCTCAGCACCGTCACCTTGGCCACCGCGGTCGGATTCCTGCCGGCTCTTCGCGATTACGACCAGTATCCGGTCCTGGGATCAATCCGGGCCCGCACCGTCGTGATCAGCGGAGGTGCAGACCCGCTGACACCGCCAGCACACGGGCGCGACCTCGCTGGCGGAATTCCTGGCGCTCGACACGTGCATCTTCCTCACGCCGGCCACATGCTCCCCCAGGAGGCCCCGCACGTGCTGCACCAGGCGATCCGCCGCGCGATGAACATCGATAGCGCGACCGAGCACGACAACGCCGCGGGTGCGACCACCGCGGCCACTCCGACGCTGGCAGGTGCTGCGTCATGACCGTCGAGAGAGGCCCTCGTGGGTAGGCCGTCCGCGCGGACCGTGGCCATCCGAGACCAGATCCTCGCCGCGCTACGCGCTGAATGGCCGCTGCCGGTATCGACTCGCCGCGTCTGCGAGCTATTGGGCGCCCGTCGCTACGACGAGACCGGCTACCGCATCTATCCCCAACTGTGCGCCCTCGATCGATTGAGCGTCGTCGAGCGAATCCGCCGTGGCGCTGAATGCCGCGATGTGTTCTGGCGCTTCTGTGGGGACCCGACGGACGCCGAGTTGAACGCGGCGGTCGACGCGATGGACTCACCAGCTATCGAACGTCCACGCCCACTGGGGACAGTGCAACCACCTGACGGAATTGAACGGATTCTGTCGACCCTGGACGGCTATATCAAGGCCCTCGATCAGGCAGAAAGGCGCTTCTCCAACGCGGCCGCATCAGGTGATGGTGACGCCGAAGCAGGCGCGGCCGACGATCTGGCAGCGCTGGTTCGCCAGTTCGTCAACCTGTGTGCCAATCGGCCGAGGGAAGGTGAGCCCGCTCCATGAGAACGGTGGGGCCGGTACGGCAGGTGCAGTCTCGGCACGTAGAGCGCCATGCTGTCGAGGCGATCTCGCAGCGGCTCGGCCACCATGTAGCGGATGCGGTCATCGGGTCGACGCGCGAGGCGGGCGGGTCGGTAATCCTGCATCTGAACTCTGGTGGAAACGCTTCTGCGGCAGAGTCGCGGTTGCGGGCGCTCGGATACTGCGTCGAACCAACGGATTACGACTCGTATGGGCCAGGGCGGTACGGCGTGAAGCTGCGCGTCAGCCCCGGAGATTCGTCGTCGAGGTGGTGCGTGGGCAGTCGTACTCCGCCGTCTGTAGTACGTCTGGATTCGCCGGGCAGCTACGCCAACCCGCGCGGGATCTGCTCGCACTGCGGCCGCGAGATGCCGGTTCTTGGAGATGCGACGGTGCGGAGGCATACGGTGGAAGGCGGACCGCCAGTTCGGAGAAGGTCGGCAGCGGGTGCTATTGAAACGTAAGGCGGATCGCCGAATCAGCGTGAGTGAGAGCAAGCGTCCGGAGTGGGCAGATCGGATAGATGACATGCATGCAGATATGGGTGTCGAGGAGGCGCGACAGCTCGCTTCGGACCTGCTCGCAGAAGCGCTGCCCCGTCGGTGGTCTCACACAGTGGCGGTGGCGAAGACTGCTGCGGGTCTAGCGAGCCGTCTCGCACCAAGCGCTGCCGATGAGATTGTATGCGCCGCGTGGCTTCACGACATCGGATACGCCCCGGGCCTGATTAATGCGGGTTTCCATCCGCTCGATGGGGCCGCATACCTGGCTGGACTGTCGGGAACGGGGCGCGTTGCAGCCGAGGTTGTAGCTCTGGTCGCTCATCACACCGGCGCCGCCTTCGAAGCTCGCGAACGAGGACTGTCAGACGCACTGGCCGGCTACCCCGAGCCCGATCAAACCAATCTCGCTATCTTGAGCTGCGCGGATCTGTGCAATGGTCCCGACGGCGCGCCAGTGGATCCCGCTGGTCGTCTCAGCGAGGTCCTCGCCCGGTACCCGGCCGACCATCCGGTTCATCGCGCCATTGCACAGTCAGCTCCGATGCTCGTCGCGCAGTCTTGTCGGATTCTGGAGGCAGCTCGGGAAGTGTGATCTGGCATGGGCTTTAAGGGCGAGCGTGGTGGAAAAGCTGTGGCCGGAAGCCGCTGTTAGTCGGGTGCGGGCGCGACGGTGATGTCCGGTCCCGGGCGAGCGGGAGAGCTCCTCTGGAATAGTGCACCGAACACTCCTTAGCATGAGATTTGCGCAGCTCACCACGGGGTCACCCCGCGAAGGTGATCCTGTCCGATACGCCAATGATGGGGGAGTGCAGCATGATTCAGCGGACCGAGCCATTCGCGGAATGCGCGACCTCCGCTGCCGAGCGAGGCCCTCGTGGGTAGGCCGTCCGCGCGGCCCGTGGCCATCCGAGACCAAATCCTCGCCGCGCTACGCACTGAGTGGCCGCTGCCGGTATCGACTCGCCGCGTCTGCGAGCTTTTGGGCGCCCGCCGCTACGCCGAGACCGGCTACCGCATCTATCCCCAACTGTTCGCCCTCGATCGATTGGGCGTCGTCGAGCGAATCCGCCGTGGAGTTCGTGAACGTGTGGGGCAGGTGTAACGTATGAAGTCACGGGCGTGGAACAAGTACAACGCGGCCGTGAGGCTGCGCCGCGACGCCGAGATGACCGTAGCGTTCCTGGCGGCGCATGGTCTGAAGGACAGGCCCACACGCAAGGGTGCCGAGCTGCAAGCGGCCGAGGACTACTACCGCTGGTGTCTCACCGATGGCCCGGAGGCGCTTGACGCACTCGACGGAGCCGCAGTGGAGTCATTTGTCGAACAGTGGCGGCTCCACGCTGTCGCGGCTGACGTGCGGGCGGCGGGCATCGGCGCGGAGGTGCGCCTACTCGGTGCGTTTCTGTGCCTGGTCTTCGTGATCGTGACCGGCCTGAACCACTCCTTCCTTGCAATGTCCCTAGCAGCAGCCCTTTTCATCGGGTTAATGGTCTCTCTTATCTACGCCAAGTCCGCGCTTATCGTCGGCCCGGACGGACCATCGCAGCTACCGCCCATCGCGGCTGGCTCCACCCCGTTTGGCTGGCGCGGGCGGGCTATCGCGCTACGTGTAGCCAACGTCGGGAGACTTTGAAGCCGGTAGGAGTCATTCCGCACCTTGGAGATCACACCCGATTTTCGATGCTCGTCGCGCAGTCTTGTCGGATTCTGGAGGCAGCTCGGAAAGTGTGATGTGGCATGGGCTTTAGGGTGAGCGTGGCGGAAAGCCCATGGCCGGAAGTCGCTGTTAGTCGGGTGCGGGCGCGACGGTGATGTCGTCTAGTCCCGCGAGTTGCATCGTCCTGCCGTCGGACAATGTGATGGAGGCGTTCTCGCACCCCGGGTGGTCGATGACGATGTCGATGGCTGTGACGGTGGCGCCGAATTCGGGTAGGTAGTCACCGGGTTCGATGTCGTGGACGAGTTGCTCGATCATCGTCGCCGTTCCTCGCTGCTAGTTGATGAGACGTTGATGCGACTATGCGGGTACGGCGGTGGCTTCTCAAGAGGAGCTGATCGGTGCGGTTATGTCTGCGGTAGAGGCACGATGGTGCCGCCGGTCTCGGCGGCGTAGGCGGCTGCTTCGGGGCGCTCTGCTTCGGTGAAAACCTTGATCGCTGAAGGGTTTCCGGGGACGCGGACGAGGATGATGGCGCTAAGTGAAAGTGCTCAGTCTCGCTAATTGAAAGTGCCCAGTTGGCAGCGGTGGTTCGGCGTGTCGTCGGACTGCTTGTCGGGGTTCTGCTCATCGTCAGCGGAGTTGTGTTTCCGCTGATGAATGGGAGGGCCGTCGTTTGCTGTCGCTGGAGGGTGATGTGGAAGCGCATGCGCTTCGGGAGCAGGGTTGGTCGATATCGGCGATCGCTCGCCATCTCGGGATCAATCGCCGAACCGTTCGGGCCTATCTGGCTGGGGAACGAGTACCCGGGCAACGCCAACGCTCTGAACCGCTGGTGATCGATCCGTTCGTCGAGTACTGCCGGATCCGCCTGGCTGACGATCCGCACCTGTGGGCCTCAACCCTGTTCGACGAACTCGTCGAGCTAGGTTTTACCGGCTCGTATCCGTCGCTGACCCTGGCAATCCGAAACCTGGGGCTGCGACCGCATTGCGAGCCGTGTCAGTCGGTCAAGGGCCGCGACGTCGCGGTCATCGATCATCCGCCCGGGGTCGAGACTCAGTGGGACTGGGTCGAGCTGCCCGATCCACCAGCATCGTGGGCGGCTGACCGGCATGCCCACCTGCTGGTCGGGGCGTTGGCCCATTCGAGCCGCTGGCGCGGGGCGCTGGCCCCGGCGAGGACTTCGCGCACGTCGTGGAAGCGATCGAGGCGGTCAGCATCCGGTTGGGTGGGGTCACCCAGCGGTGGCGGTTCGACCGGATGGCCACGGTATGTCATCCCGAATCGGGCCGGATCACCGCGGCGTTCGCCGGGGTGGCCAAACACTACGCTGTCGCCGTCGATGTGTGCCCGCCACGACGGGGCAACCGCAAGGGTGTGGTGGAGAAGTCCAATCACGCTGCCGCCCAACGCTGGTGGCGCACCGTCACCGACGACACCACGATCGAGCAAGCCCAGGCGTCGCTGGACCGGCTGTGCGTGAAGCTCGACGGGCGCCGCCGGCGCCGCGACGGGCAGGCCACCACCGTCGGCGCCCTGGCCGATGCCGAACCACTACGGTCACTGCCGACGGGTTCGTATCCGGCCGAGTTGACCGAACACCGCATCGTCACTCCACAAGCGTTGGTGTCCTGGCGGGGCAATCAGTACTCGGTGCCGCCGGGGCTGGCCGGGGCCACGGTGACCGTCACCCACCGCCTGGGCTCTGACACCGTGCAATTGACCACGGCATCGGGAGCCGTTGTTGCCGCGCACCGCCGCGCGGTCGACGGCAGCGGCGCGGTGGTGCGCGATGCGGTCACGTCGTCGCGCTCGAACAGGCAGTGCTATCGGGGTTCTCGACGGCCAGGCCTTGCACTCATAAGACCCGGCGACCGCCCTCGGTGGCCGCCGTTGCCGAGGCCGCGCGGCTGCGTGGTGCCCGGCGAACGATCCCGCCCAGAAGGTAGTGATCGATCTGGCCGTCTATGCGGCGACCGCAGCACGGCTATCCGTTGTTCCCCAACACCATCCAACCGAACAGAACCAGGAGTAACCCCTTGAGCAAAACCGTCCCACAGATGAGCGAAGCCCGCCGATACCAACAACTCCGGGCACATCTGTCCTATCTGAAACTCGGCGACGCAGCCGAAGCGCTACCCCGCATCCTCGATGCCGCCCGCGCCGAAAACCTGTCCCTGACCGCCGCTTTGGAGCGGCTGTTGGAGATCGAGGTCAACGCCACCGAAGCCCGCCGGCTGACCTCACGGTTGCGGTTCGCCTGTCTGCCCGAACCCTGGACCATGGCCGATTTCGATTTCGCCGCCCAGCCCGGGGTCGACGCCAAACTGATCAACGACCTGGCCAGTCTGCGCTTCCTCGACGACGCGGCCAACGTGCTGTTCGTCGGCCCACCCGGGGTCGGCAAGACCATGCTGGCCGTCGCGTTGGCCCGCGGCGCGGTCGAGGCCGGCCACCGGGTGTATTTCACCACCGCCGCCGACCTGGCGGCCCGCTGCCACAAAGCCGCCCTGGAAGGCCGCTGGCACACCTGCATGCGGTTCTTCGCCGGACCGAAACTGTTGGTGATTGACGAACTTGGCTACCTTCCGCTGCCCGGCGATGGGCATCCGCGTTGTTCCAGGTGATCAACCAACGGTATCTGAAGTCGAGTACGATTCTGACAACCAATGTTGGGATCGCTGACTGGGCAACCGCTTTCGGAGACGCCACCGTCGCAGCCGCCATGTTGGACAGGCTACTGCACCGCGCCACCGTGGTCGGTATCGACGGACCCAGCTACCGGCTGCGCAACCACCAAGCCACCGCCGAAACGATGCGTAAGGCGGTCGCCGCCCATGTCAGCTGAGACCCGTTCCTGCCAAGCCTGCTGGACCGAATTCACCGCCACCACACCGACCAAGATCTACTGCTCAGACCGCTGCCGCAAACACGCCTGGGAGCAACGCAAACACAGCGACACCGCCGCCACCGTCACCGAGGCCCGGCCACCCGCCCCACAGCCGGCCGCCACCCGTTCCTGCCCGCATTGCGGCGAACCCATCACCATCGTCGCTTTGCTGACCACTCCAGAAGCTGCCCGCCCCAGCACCCCCGGCGACGGCACAATCGTTCCCCTGCAACGACGAACCTGCTAACCTTAGCCACTCAAGCCAACTGGGCAATTTCGCTTAGCATCTCTGGGCAGTCTTCTTTAGCGCCATCAAGGATCGCGAAGTCGGCGATGGTGGCGTCGGTGTGTTTGCGGGGCTGGCGGGTGAAATGGTTTTCGCTCATGGCTGTGATTGTGCTCTCGGGTGCCGACAGGTTGGGGTCAGCGTTGGGGGCGGCGGCGGTAGTGGTCGGTGATGGGGCGGCCGTCTCTGGTGTGAGGGCGTACCCAAACCTGTCCTGGCACTGTGGGTCCGCGGTCTGGTGGGCGCCACGCGCCGGCGTGGTGGTCCCACGTGTAGCCGGTGTTGAGTTCCCCGGACAGTAGTGGGTTGAGCCAGGCGCTGACGGTATCGGCGGCGTTGTCGAGGTGGCGTAGGGGTTCGGGCAGTGAGGTGGTGGTGGCGATGCGGGTGTAGCCAGTAGACCAGTCGGCGGGTATGTCGATGGTGGTGGGAGGCGGTTGGGTTCGGGTTTGTGCGCGGCGATCCAGGGCGGTGCGCAGGTCGTCACCGTTGATGTCGACGGCGCCGGCGTAGAGGGTGAGATCGACGAGGTCGCGGTAGCGGTTGGTGGATCGTCCTGTCGTGTCGCGGTACATGACGCCGATGATCTTGTCGGCGAGTTGGCTTGCCAGTGGGTAGAGCGGGACGGCTGGTAGGGGCGACATGCCTTTGACGTCGGGGACTATCGGATTGGGTTGGCGGCGCTCGATGTCGCTGATGGGGATGGTGTCGGAGGCGACGTCCACGGCGAAGACCGCGGCGCGGTCGGCGCCGATGGTGGCGGTGATGCGCAGTTTGGTGCCGTTCATGACGCCGGTGAACGGCTCAGCAGTGTCGACGGTGTAGTCGAACGGGTCGAGGTCGCTGAGGCCGGTGTGGGTGGCGATGTCATCGAGGACCTGGTGGCGGTCGCTGCGCCCTGGCTCGGTGGCGGTGAGGTCGAGGTCTCGGGTCGCGCGGGCTCCGGGGACACGGATGAGCATGCCGATGCCGCCGGCGACTACCCAGGGTGGCTCGTTGGCGTTGAATACGCGTGCCATGAATCGTTGAATGACGAACTGGCGCAACAGTTCGTGTGAGGGTTGTGGTGGCTGGGTGGTGCGTGCGTGGCGGGTGGCTCGGGTGCGTAGCGCGACCCAGAATGCTTGCTTGGTGCGGTATTCGTCGGCCCAGGTCATCGGCCGGTGAAGAGGAGTTCGTTGGCGGCGATGAGGTGGGCGGGAGCGCCTACGACGGTGAGGGCGTGTTCGATGGTGTCTCGGCCGGCGCCGTTGGTGAGTGGGTCGAGGGCGTCGGTGAGGTCGGTGATGTTGGTGAGGGCTCGGGTGAGCGTGTCGCGCAGGATGTCGCCGAGGTGGCCGGCGTCGATGCCGTCGGCGTAGAGGTCGGCGATGGTCTGGGCGATGGTGGTGGTGGGGATGCCGGCGACGAGTCGCCAGGGTGGCCACTGTCGGGGGACGTGAAATCGGATCCAGGGGTTGTTGGTGCGCCGGGGTGTGGGCACGGTGTAGTCGAGGTGGTCGGGCTGCAGTGTTCCCAGTTCATAGAGGTAGTGGGCCGCGGTGAGGTGGGATGCCAGTGGGCCTGGTGTGCCGGCGCGTAGCGCGTCGAGTCGTTCGCCGGCGAAGTGGGAGGGTTCGAGGGCTAGCCAGGTAGCTCGGACGGCGTCGAGGGTGATGTCGGTGGGTGTGCCGGCGAAGCGGTAGACCGCGCGGGTGTCGGTGTGGTGGATGCGGTCGGCGGCGCAGAGCTGGGTGATGCGTTTTCGGGTCATGCCGAGGCGGGTGGCCTGGGCTGCGGTGAACATGCCCCACTGGCCGGCCGCTTCCACGGCCAGCGCGAGTTCGGCGTCACGCATCCCGGACATGCTCTTAAAGATACCCTGATTAGGTATCAATTGGGTAGCTCAGGATTACTGTTGGTGGTGTGGTCGCCGGGGCGCGTGATGCAGGGTGCATCACGTGGTGGGTGTCGCGGCCCAGGTCCAGCGGGTCGGGTGGCGCCGGCGTAGAGCATGCAGGTATCCGTCCAGTCCGCCGTTGAATTGGGCGATCAGGCGGAGGTCGGGGCCCGCCTGGTGCACTGCAGCCTCGAGGAGGTGTTGTCGGCTCAGTCGGCCTGTGGGGTCGGCGAACTGTGCGCTGCATTCGCGGCATTGGAGAGTGCCGAACAGGATGGGAGTGCGGGATCCGCGTTCGACGAACCGTGCGGCCCTGATGTTGTTGCCGCTGATGAGGTGTAGGCCGGTGTCGAGGGCGAGGTGATCCACAATGTCGAGAACCTCATCGGGCGTTGCCCAGGAGCCGCCAGGGCGGCCTGGCGACCAGAGTCTGCCGCCGTTGCCGAATTCGCTGGCGTCCATCCACTTGGGGAGGAGCCGGAGGTACTCGTCGGTCGCGCCGTGCAGGCGCATGGCGGTGACAGTCTGATTCGGGACCAGTGTGACGGTCTGATTCGGGACCCACCCGGGCTTCGGCGTGGCGTCGTGACGGCTTGATCTGGACCCACTTCCGTGGCGTCAGGAGGACCCGCATCCAGCGGTCCTCGCGGCACCGGAAGTGGGTTTCGGGATGAGGGTGCGTGTGGAACTGTTCGCTGCGATCCGTCGGGACGCCCGGGTCGAGGGCATGTCGATCCGAGCGCTCGCACGCAAGCACCAAGTCGGACGCGGCACCGTTCGCCGGGCCCTCACGTCCGCGGAACCACCGCCGCGGAAGACCCCGGTGCGTTCCTCGCCCCGGTTGGATCCGTTCAAGTCGGCCATCGACGACATGCTCCGCGCCGACCTTGAGGCGCCGCGGAAGCAACGGCACACCGCCCGCCGGATCCACGTCCGCCTCATCGAGGAACACGACGCCATTGAGGTGTCGTACTCGACGGTTCGCGACTACGTCCGCATCCGCCGCACGCAGATCGGCCTCGAAGCTGGCCGCCGGGTCGAAGTCATGATCCCCCAGGAGCACGCGCCAGGCGCAGAAGCAGAAGTCGACTTCGGCGAGCTCTACGTCATCCTGGCCGGGGTGAAGACGAAGGTCTTCCTCTTCACATTCAGGTTGAGTTACTCCGGGAAGGCGGTGCACCGGATCTACGCCACCCAAGGCCAAGAGGCGTTCCTCGAGGGCCACATCGCCGCGTTCAACGAGATCGGCGGCATCCCCGCCCGGCACGTCCGGTACGACAACCTCACCGCCGCAGTCACCCGGGTCGTCAACGCGCGCGGTCGTGAGCGGGTAGAGAACGACCGCTGGGTGCTGTTCCGCTCTCACTTCGGGTTCGACGCGTTCTACTGCCAGCCGGGCATCGCCGGGGCACATGAGAAGGGCGGTGTGGAAGGCGACGTCGGCCGGTTCCGCCGCCAGCACCTCGTGCCCATGCCCGTCGTCGACTCGCTCGACGAGCTGAACGAGAAGGTCCGTGCCTTGGACGCCGCCGACGACCGCCGACGGATCTCGTCGCGGATCCGGACCGTCGGCGAGGACTTCGCGACCGAACGCGAGAACCTCGCGCCGCTCCCGGTCGAGGGGTTCGACCCCGGGCTGATGCTGAACCCGATGGTCGACCGCTCCGCGATGATCACCGTCCGCATGGCCCGGTACTCCGTCCCGGCGCGGTTCATCCACCGCCGCGTCCGCGTCTCCTTGCGCGCATCCGAGGTCGTCGTGTTCGACGGCCGACTCCAGATCGCCCGGCACGCCCGCGTCATCACAAGGGGTGGCCAGTCGGTGAACCTCGACCACTACCTCGAGGTGCTCAAGGGTAAGCCGGGCGCATTGCCAGGCTCCACCGCGTTGGCGCAGGCCCGCGAATCGGGGGCGTTCACGCCTGCGCATGAGGCGTTCTGGGCGAACGCCCGCAGGCGGCTCGGGGATGCGGTCGGCACCCGGGAACTGATCGACGTGCTCCTACTGCACCGCGCCATGGCCGCCGACGAAGTCGAAGCCGGGCTGCTCGCCGCAGTGAGCGTCGGTGCAGTCTCAGCTGATGTGGTCGCGGTCGAAGCACGCCTGCACACCACCCTCGCAGCGCCCACCGGGGCCAGTTCAGACCGTCATCCCGTTGCGCAGCCCAGCGATGGCGAACGACGAGATGGCGACGCCAAGCGCAGCCGGAAGGTCGTGTCCCTCACCGAACGCCTGCTGCTCGACCCGGCCGCGGTCATCGCCGGCCTCCCGCCCGACACCCGGCCGCTGCCGTCGATGGAGAAATACCAGCAACTGCTCGGCCGCCGCACCGGCACCGACCACCACCCCGACCCGATGAGTCCCGATGAGAGCGGAGCACCCCGATGAGCACAGTCACCAGCGTGACCACCACCTTGCGCCGCCGCCGCGGCCTGACCGAGGAAGCCGCCGTAGCGGCGGTCGACCAGGCCTGCCGGAGGCTCCGGCTCCCGACCATGCGGGCCCTGCTTGGCGACGCGGTCGCGGCGGCGAACAAGGACCAGTTGACCTACACCGGATTCCTCGCCGAGCTGCTCCTGGCCGAGTGCGACGACCGCGACCGTCGGTCCACCATCCGGCGCGTGAACGGCGCCGGGTTCCCGCGGAGCAAGTTCCTCGCGGACTTCGACTTCGACGCCAACTCGAACATCAACCCCGCCACCATCCACCAGTTGGCGACCGGCGAGTGGGTGCGGAAGGGCCAGCCGCTGTGCCTGATCGGGGATTCCGGCACCGGCAAGTCTCACCTGCTCATCGGCATGGGGACCGCAGCCGCGGAAAAGGGATTCCGGGTAAAGTACACCCTCGCCACGAGGCTGGTGAACGAGCTTGTAGAAGCAGCCGATGAGAAGCAGTTGGCCCGCACGATCGCTCGTTACGGCCGCGTCGACCTGCTCTGCATTGACGAGCTCGGCTACATGGAACTGGACCGCCGCGGCGCCGAACTCCTCTTCCAGGTCCTCACCGAGCGAGAGGAGAAGAACAGCGTGGCAATCGCGTCCAACGAGGGCTTCGCCGGCTGGACCAAGACCTTCACGGACCCGCGCCTGTGCGCGGCCATCGTCGACCGCCTCACCTTCGGCGGCAACATCATCGAAACTGGTACCGACTCCTACCGGCTGGCGTCGACCCGGTCAGGGAACGCGTCGCGGTGACGCAATCAACCGAGCCTGTTTCGTGCGCACGCCGCACCCGGTGGGCTGTCACTGCGTGCTGTCCCGCGTGGTCATCGGGCGCCCCCGAAGGATCCGGCGGCGTCGCTGGAGAACCCGAGCGCCAGCACTACCAGCGCAGACGCGGCAGCGAGCGCGCCGATGAGTGTCGCCCGTGTCTGGATCCAGCTGGAGACCACCGCGGAGACGTCAGTGAGTCCGCCACCACGGCCCGCGGCGACCGGGGCGTCGCTGGTGGCCGCCGGGTACCAGTACCAGGCCAGATAGGCGCCGGTGAGCAGCAGGACGACAGCGGTGACCCGTGGGCCATGGCGGGCCAATCGCGCGACGTGGCGGGTGAGTCCGCTGCCTGCCGCGGCGGTGGCCAGGGCGAGCAGCAGCAGGACGGTCGCCGAGCCAGCAGCGTAGACACCGAAGACGAGCAGGAGCCGGCATAGCTGTAGGTGGCCTGCGCCTGCGCGATGACCGCGAGGATCACCCCGAACGTGCACGACAGCGAAGCCAGCGCGTAGCCGACCCCAAACGCAGCCATCCGGGCAGTGGGTGGGAGTCCCGCGGCTGCCCGGCCGGGGATCCGAGGCACCCGCACCGAGACCGAGCGTCCGGCTAGCATCCACAGGCCGAGAACCACCAGCAGGATGCCGACGGCCAGGCCAAGCGACGGCGCGGCGCGAATCAGCCCTCGGGCGCCGGCGCTGACTACCAGGCCAGCTGCCGCGAGGGTGCCGGCGAACCCCACCGCCAACACGAGACCGGCCCGCAGCGCCCGCAGCAGCCGCACCGGGACCGTTGAGGCATCGGTGTCGCCGAGGGTGTGGGTGATCCAGGCCGGGAGTAGCGCGAACCCGCACGGGTTCACGGGCGCGACCATGCCGGCCGCGAAGGCGAGGGTGAGCAGTCCGCCCATGGGTCAGGCTCCGGCCTTTGCCAGTTCGGCGGTGATCGTCGCGGCGTCGGGGTCGGTGGCGCGGAAGGTCACCGTGCCGTCGGCGTCGACGACGATCAGGGTGGACAGAGCGGCCACCTCGAATCGCCGGGAGAGTGCCGCGCCATCGTCGATTGCGGCCGGTACGTGTTCGGCGTCGACGGACTCCATGAAGTCGCCGATCAGGGCCTTGGATTCGCCGGGGTCCATGTCGACGGCGAGGAAGCTTGCCACGGTGCCGGCGTTCTCGGCGGTGGTGGCGGCCTCGCCGAGGGACCGGACGCCGTTGACGCATTCGCCGCACCCGACGGAGAAGAAGAACACCGCGGTGGGCTTCCCGTTGGCGGGCAGGCTGATCTGCTGGCCATCGACGCTGGTCACGGTGGCGGGTGAACCGGAACCGGCGGTCGCGGGTCGGCACTGTTGCCGCAGGCGGTCAGGGTCAGCGATCCGGCGGCGAGTACGGCGGCGATCGAGAGCGCGGCGTGGTGGCGGCGGGTGATTCTCATCGGTTCTGCTCGTCCTTCGGTCGACGTTTTCGTTGGTGGGCATGGGCGGGCAGCAGCCGTGGCCGGCGGTGCGCCGCCGCGGCGGGAGATGGCAATCAGCGCGAGGATCGCCAGGGCGATCCCGGCGCCGATGACCCACGGTTGCGGAGGAACGCGCCGATACCGGCGATCGCGCCACCGGCGATGAGGATGGGGAGCAGGGCGCAACAGGCGACCATGAGCAGCGCGGCGCCGGCTCCGAGGAGCAGGCCGCTGCCTCCCGGGCGATCGTCGTGGTTGGACATCATCGGTGTTCTCATTCCTTCAGTGGTATGGGTCAGCAGCAGCTGTGGCTGTCGTCGGCCGCGGCGGGCGCCTGGAGGCGGTTGAGCAGGCCGGTGGCGAGGGCGGCCCCGATCCGGCACGCCTCGGCCACCGGGACCACTCCGCGCCGGGGTGCTCGGCCAGCCAGCCCGCGGCGTCCTCGGGGAGGTGAAGTAGTGCACCTGGTTGCAGAAGGAGGAACGGATCGAGGTGATCTGCTCCGGGTTCACCAGCGACACCACCGCGGTGGGCGGATCGACGCTGGTTGCACCTTCTGTGGGGTCGACGTTGACCCGAACCGGCTCGCCGCTGACCGGGGAGGCCGACTCCACCTTTGCCGGGCGGTCCAGCAGGGCGGGGAAGATCAGCGTGTCCAGCGCACACCAGGTGTAGAGCTCCTCACCGGCCACGGTGAACCGGTGCGGGGTGGGGCGCAGGGTGAGGCCCTGGCCGATGATCCGGCCCTGATCGTCGTACTCGGTGTCCGGCACCGCCGCGAGACCGCGCCGTACGTCATCGAGGGTGCGGCTCGCAGCCGCGGCGAGTTGCTCGACGGTGACGGGGTCGCCGTCGACGAGCAGCCGCAGCAGCGGATCAGCAGGCCGGCGTCAAGGCCGGTCTCCTCGGGTCGGGTGAGTCGTTGGGGCAGTTGGGTGCTGAGGTCCGACATCGCGGATGCCTCCTTCGTTGAGTGGGTGGGTGCGGGTCAGGCGCAGCAGGAGAGCTTGGAGACGTCGGTGGTGAAGGCCTTCGCGACGATCCGGATGCCCTCGGTCATGGTCAGGTAAGGCGCCCAGGCGTCGGCGACCTCGGCGATGGTCTTGCCGATGATGTGGACGCCCGCGGCGGCCAGTTCGCCGGCGTCCTTGGCGACCGCGGTCAGGCCGAGGATCTCGCCGGTGTCGGCGTTGGCGACCATCTTGATGAAGCCGCGGGTGTCCCGGTTGACCAGCGTTCGCGGCACGTATTCCAGCGGGAGCACCCGGCAGTCGCAGCGGATCCCGGCCGCGAGGACTTGGGCCTCAGTCATCCCGACTGCGCCGATCGCGGGACTGGTGAACGTGACCCGGGGCAGCCGCATGTAGTCCACCGACCGCTCGGCGTCGGTGAAGGCGTTCTCGGCGACCACGGTGCCGTGGTGGGCGGCGACATAGACGAACTCGGGGTGCCCGGTCACGTCACCGGCCGCCCAGATCCGCGGGTTGGAGGACTGCAGCTGGTCGGTGACCACGATCTCGCCGACCTCGCCAGTCTTCACCTCGACCGCGTCGAGGTTGAGCCCGTCGGTCACCGGTCGGCGGCCGAGAGCGACCAGAACCTCGTCGGCGCGGAACTCCTGCGCGCCACCGGAGACGTCCGCGGTCACCACCACCTGGCCGGTGGCGGCGTCGCGGGTCACGCGGGTCGGGACCGCTCGGCGGACCACCCGGATGCCCTCATCGGCGAAGACCTCCTGCAGCGCCTTGGAGACCTCCGACTCCTCCTTCGACGCGAGCCGGACCGAACCAGCAGGGTCACCGTCGACCCGAGCCGGCGAACAGCTGCGCCTGCTCCAGGGCCACGTAGCCACCACGAGCACCAGCAGCGAGTCGGGGACCTCGGTCAACTCCATCGCCGTAGTCGAGGTCAGGTACCCGGCCTCCTCCAACCCTTGGATCGGCGGGCCCAGGGACGGACCCGGTGGCCACCAGGTACTGCGCTGCCTCGATGGTCTCGACGCTGCCATCCGCCGCGGCGACCTCGAGCAGGGGCGAATCCGGAGTGCCGGCGAACGCGGCGTTGCCGCGGCGGACCTGCCA
>NZ_CP020813.1 GCF_002157835.1 Mycobacterium dioxanotrophicus
TCGCGACCCTTCTCAAGCAGGGGCGCCTCCTCGTCGGGGACGTTGTTGGCGGTGACCCCGCGTACATCCAGCCGTGGACCGGAACACACGCCGACATCATCAACAGCGTCCGCGATCGCTACGTCCGCGACTACGAGAACACCCACGGGTGGGACCTGAGCATCTGGCTCTCACTCAACGACCCCGAAAGAGTCTGGGACAACACTGAATCCGCCGTTCGCTGACACAGACCGACAGAAAATCGGGTGCGCCCGAACACCCAAATACGTTGTAATAGAAAAGCCTTGTTAGCTCAGTTGGGACGAGCGTTCGCCTGAAAAGCGAAAGGTCGCCGGTTCGATCCCGGCACAAGGCACCATCACTTCCACTGAACCGACCCACCACCTTCACTGGCACTGGGGGATCCGGTCCATAATCGGGATCTATGCGCATGCTGGTTCTCGCCGACACCGAGCCCGAGTGGGGGGCCATTCCCGAAGCCGTCACCACCCACCAGGCCGACATTGTCGTCACAGCGGGTGACCTCAACGAAACCTGGCTACGCCGAGCACAACTCACCGAGGTATCAGTACCTACCTACGGTGTCTATGGGAACCACTGCAACGGAAGCTACTTGGACACCCTCGGCGTCACCAACCTTCACCTCAATCGCGTTGAGGTCGACGGCACCTCATTTGTCGGGCTCGAAGGCTGCGTCCGCTACAAACGGCGCGGCCGCGACATTCTCTACACCCAAGCCGAGTATGCCGAGATGGTTGCCGACCTGCCCGCCGCGGACGTCCTCGTTACGCATTGCCCCCCGGCCGGCATCAACGATCACACCGACCCGGCCCATGTTGGCATCACGGCACTATGCGACTGGATCGACACCAACCGCCCACTGCTCGTCATCCACGGGCACACCTATCCCGAAAGCCCGATACGCAGCTATCGATCCAGCCGAATTGAGTATGGCTGTGTCAACCCGATCTGGGACCACGATGACGGCCTGACTGGGACCCACCTGGCACCGGCTAATCACGCCCTTGGTCTCGGTGGTCACTGCCGAGTGGCGAGGGCTATAGGTATCTGCAGACCTGATCGGGGCTACAGGTTTCGGGCTCTGGGAGGGCTGCATCGTCGCGGAGCGCAGCCACGTTGTCGCGAAGTGTTGTGAGGTCGGCGATCTGCGCGTCGATGTCGGCAAGGCGCGCGTCCAGCAGGTCACGTACGTGGCCGCAGGGAGCTTGGCCGTGGTCGCGGATGTCGAGGATCTGCTTGATCTGGGCGAGGGTGAGCCCGGCCGCTTGGCCGCGGTGGACGAAGTCGATCCGGCTGACCGCGTCGGGGGTGTAGTCGCGGTAGCCGGCCGGTGTGCGTTCGGCCGGGGGCAGCAGCCCTTGCTCTTCGTAGAACCGCAGAGTCTTGGTGGTCGTGCCTGCCGCCTCGGCGAGTTCTCCGATCCGCATCCCGGCCTCCATCGTGTCGCAGGTCTCGCTTGACCTTCCCCTTTACTGGAAGGTCCAGTATCGCTGCATCAGGAGCGTTTCCCAACAGTTCTGGGAGGAATCGGGATGCAGACCAGGTACGACCTCGCGATCATCGGATCCGGCGGCGGTGCGTTCGCGGCGGCCATTCGTGCGACCTCTCTGGGCAAGTCGGTGGTGATGGTCGAGCGTGGCACGTTCGGCGGCACGTGTGTGAACACCGGCTGCGTGCCGTCGAAGGCACTGATCGCAGCCGCGGAGGCCCGGCACGTGGCCGCGGACGCGCCGACCCGGTTCCCGGGCATCGCCAGCGTCGCGGGCGCGGTGGACATGCCGGCCCTGATCGGCGGAAAGCAGGATCTCGTCGAGGCCCTGCGGGGTGAGAAGTACGTCGACGTCGCCGACTCCTACGGTTGGCAGGTCCGCCGCGGCAACGCCGCGTTCGCCGGCACTCCGGATTCGCCCCTGCTCGAGGTCGCCGCGGCGGATGGCAGCGTCGAGACCATCGAGGCAGCGCAGTACCTGGTGGCCACCGGGTCCCGTCCCTGGGCCCCGCCGATCCAAGGGTTGGAGGAGGCCGGGTACCTGACCTCGACTACGGCGATGGAGTTGACCGAGGTCCCCGACTCGCTGCTGGTGCTCGGTGGTGGCTACGTGGCCCTGGAGCAGGCGCAGCTGTTCGCCCGGCTCGGGTCGACGGTGACCCTGCTGGTTCGGTCCCGGCTCGCGTCGAAGGAGGAGTCGGAGGTCTCCAAGGCGCTGCAGGAGGTCTTCGCCGATGAGGGCATCCGGGTGGTCCGCCGAGCGGTCCCGACCCGCGTGACCCGCGACGCCGCCACCGGCCAGGTGGTGGTGACCGCGGACGTCTCCGGTGGCGCGCAGGAGTTCCGCGCCGACGAGGTTCTGGTCGCTCTCGGCCGCCGACCGGTGACCGACGGGCTCAACCTCGACGCGGTCGAGGTGAAGACTGGCGAGGTCGGCGAGATCGTGGTCACCGACCAGCTGCAGTCCTCCAACCCGCGGATCTGGGCGGCCGGTGACGTGACCGGGCACCCCGAGTTCGTCTATGTCGCCGCCCACCACGGCACCGTGGTCGCCGAGAACGCCTTCACCGACGCCGAGCGGTCGGTGGACTACATGCGGCTGCCCCGGGTCACGTTCACCAGTCCCGCGATCGGCGCAGTCGGGATGACTGAGGCCCAAGTCCTCGCGGCCGGGATCCGCTGCGACTGCCGGGTGCTCCCGCTGGAATACGTGCCGCGAACGCTGGTCAACCGGGACACCCGCGGCTTCATCAAGATGGTCGCCAACGCCGACACCGGCGAGATCCTCGGCCTGACCGCGGTCGCCAAGGACGCCGGCGAACTGGCCGCCGCGGGCGTCCACATCATCGGCAAGACCATCGCCGAGGTCGCCGACGCCTGGGCGCCTTACCTGACCATGACCGAGGGCATCCGGATCGTCGCGAAGGCCTTCACCACCGACGTCTCCAAGCTCTCCTGCTGCGCCTGACCCGCACCCACCCCACTCAACGAAGGAGGCATCCGCGATGTCGGACCTCAGCACCCAACTGCCCCAACGACTCACCCGACCCGAGGAGACCGGCCTTGACGCCGGCCTGCTGATCCCGCTGCTGCGGCTGCTCGTCGACGGCGACCCCGTCACCGTCGAGCAACTCGCCGCGGCTGCGAGCCGCACCCTCGATGACGTACGGCGCGGTCTCGCGGCGGTGCCGGACACCGAGTACGACGATCAGGGCCGGATCATCGGCCAGGGCCTCACCCTGCGCCCCACCCCGCACCGGTTCACCGTGGCCGGTGAGGAGCTCTACACCTGGTGTGCGCTGGACACGCTGATCTTCCCCGCCCTGCTGGACCGCCCGGCAAAGGTGGAGTCGGCCTCCCCGGTCAGCGGCGAGCCGGTTCGGGTCAACGTCGACCCCACAGAAGGTGCAACCAGCGTCGATCCGCCCACCGCGGTGGTGTCGCTGGTGAACCCGGAGCAGATCACCTCGATCCGTTCCTCCTTCTGCAACCAGGTGCACTACTTCACCTCCCCCGAGGACGCCGCGGGCTGGCTGGCCGAGCACCCCGGCGCGGAGGTGGTCCCGGTGGCCGAGGCGTGCCGGATCGGGGCCGCCCTCGCCACCGGCCTGCTCAACCGCCTCCAGGCGCCCGCCGCGGCCGACGACAGCCACAGCTGCTGCTGACCCATACCCACTGAAGGGAATGAGAACACCGATGATGTCCAACCACGACGATCGCCCGGGAGGCAGCGGCCTGCTCCTCGGAGCCGGCGCCGCGCTGCTCATGGTCGCCTGTTGCGCCCTGCTCCCCATCCTCATCGCCGGTGGCGCGATCGCCGGTATCGGCGCGTTCCTCCGCAACCCGTGGGTCATCGGCGCCGGGATCGCCCTGGCGATCCTCGCGCTGATTGCCATCTCCCGCCGCGGCGGCGGCACCGCCGGCCACGGCTGCTGCCCGCCCATGCCCACCAACGAAAACGTCGACCCGAAGGACGAGCAGAACCGATGAGAATCACCCGCCGCCACCACGCCGCGCTCTCGATCGCCGCCGTACTCGCCGCCGGATCGCTGACCCTGACCGCCTGCGGCAACAGTGCCGACCCCGCGACCGCCGGTTCCGGTTCACCCGCCACCGTGACCAGCGTCGATGGCCAGCAGATCAGCCTGCCCGCCAACGGGAAGCCCACCGCGGTGTTCTTCTTCTCCGTCGGGTGCGGCGAATGCGTCAACGGCGTCCGGTCCCTCGGCGAGGCCGCCACCACCGCCGAGAACGCCGGCACCGTGGCAAGCTTCCTCGCCGTCGACATGGACCCCGGCGAATCCAAGGCCCTGATCGGCGACTTCATGGAGTCCGTCGACGCCGAACACGTACCGGCCGCAATCGACGATGGCGCGGCACTCTCCCGGCGATTCGAGGTGGCCGCTCTGTCCACCCTGATCGTCGTCGACGCCGACGGCACGGTGACCTTCCGCGCCACCGACCCCGACGCCGCGACGATCACCGCCGAACTGGCAAAGGCCGGAGCCTGACCCATGGGCGGACTGCTCACCCTCGCCTTCGCGGCCGGCATGGTCGCGCCCGTGAACCCGTGCGGGTTCGCGCTACTCCCGGCCTGGATCACCCACACCCTCGGCGACACCGATGCCTCAACGGTCCCGGTGCGGCTGCTGCGGGCGCTGCGGGCCGGTCTCGTGTTGGCGGTGGGGTTCGCCGGCACCCTCGCGGCAGCTGGCCTGGTAGTCAGCGCCGGCGCCCGAGGGCTGATTCGCGCCGCGCCGTCGCTTGGCCTGGCCGTCGGCATCCTGCTGGTGGTTCTCGGCCTGTGGATGCTAGCCGGACGCTCGGTCTCGGTGCGGGTGCCTCGGATCCCCGGCCGGGCAGCCGCGGGACTCCCACCCACTGCCCGGATGGCTGCGTTTGGGGTCGGCTACGCGCTGGCTTCGCTGTCGTGCACGTTCGGGGTGATCCTCGCGGTCATCGCGCAGGCGCAGGCCACCTACAGCTATGCCGGGCTCCTGCTCGTCTTCGGTGTCTACGCTGCTGGCTCGGCGACCGTCCTGCTGCTGCTCGCCCTGGCCACCGCCGCGGCAGGCAGCGGACTCACCCGCCACGTCGCGCGATTGGCCCGCCATGGCCCACGGGTCACCGCTGTCGTCCTGCTGCTCACCGGCGCCTATCTGGCCTGGTACTGGTACCCGGCGGCCACCAGCGACGCCCCGGTCGCCGCGGGCCGTGGTGGCGGACTCACTGACGTCTCCGCGGTGGTCTCCAGCTGGATCCAGACACGGGCGACACTCATCGGCGCGCTCGCTGCCGCGTCTGCGCTGGTAGTGCTGGCGCTCGGGGTTCTCCAGCGACGCCGCCGGATCCTTCGGGGGCGCCCGATGACCACGCGGGACAGCACGCAGTGACAGCCCACCGGGTGCGGCGTGCGCACGAAACAGGCTCGGTTGATTGCGTCACCGCGACGCGTTCCCTGACCGGGTCGACGCCAGCCGGTAGGAGTCGGTACCAGTTTCGATGATGTTGCCGCCGAAGGTGAGGCGGTCGACGATGGCCGCGCACAGGCGCGGGTCCGTGAAGGTCTTGGTCCAGCCGGCGAAGCCCTCGTTGGACGCGATTGCCACGCTGTTCTTCTCCTCTCGCTCGGTGAGGACCTGGAAGAGGAGTTCGGCGCCGCGGCGGTCCAGTTCCATGTAGCCGAGCTCGTCAATGCAGAGCAGGTCGACGCGGCCGTAACGAGCGATCGTGCGGGCCAACTGCTTCTCATCGGCTGCTTCTACAAGCTCGTTCACCAGCCTCGTGGCGAGGGTGTACTTTACCCGGAATCCCTTTTCCGCGGCTGCGGTCCCCATGCCGATGAGCAGGTGAGACTTGCCGGTGCCGGAATCCCGATCAGGCACAGCGGCTGGCCCTTCCGCACCCACTCGCCGGTCGCCAACTGGTGGATGGTGGCGGGGTTGATGTTCGAGTTGGCGTCGAAGTCGAAGTCCGCGAGGAACTTGCTCCGCGGGAACCCGGCGCCGTTCACGCGCCGGATGGTGGACCGACGGTCGCGGTCGTCGCACTCGGCCAGGAGCAGCTCGGCGAGGAATCCGGTGTAGGTCAACTGGTCCTTGTTCGCCGCCGCGACCGCGTCGCCAAGCAGGGCCCGCATGGTCGGGAGCCGGAGCCTCCGGCAGGCCTGGTCGACCGCCGCTACGGCGGCTTCCTCGGTCAGGCCGCGGCGGCGGCGCAAGGTGGTGGTCACGCTGGTGACTGTGCTCATCGGGGTGCTCCGCTCTCATCGGGACTCATCGGGTCGGGGTGGTGGTCGGTGCCGGTGCGGCGGCCGAGCAGTTGCTGGTATTTCTCCATCGACGGCAGCGGCCGGGTGTCGGGCGGGAGGCCGGCGATGACCGCGGCCGGGTCGAGCAGCAGGCGTTCGGTGAGGGACACGACCTTCCGGCTGCGCTTGGCGTCGCCATCTCGTCGTTCGCCATCGCTGGGCTGCGCAACGGGATGACGGTCTGAACTGGCCCCGGTGGGCGCTGCGAGGGTGGTGTGCAGGCGTGCTTCGACCGCGACCACATCAGCTGAGACTGCACCGACGCTCACTGCGGCGAGCAGCCCGGCTTCGACTTCGTCGGCGGCCATGGCGCGGTGCAGTAGGAGCACGTCGATCAGTTCCCGGGTGCCGACCGCATCCCGAGCCGCCTGCGGCGTTCGCCCAGAACGCCTCATGCGCAGGCGTGAACGCCCCGATTCGCGGGCCTGCGCCAACGCGGTGGAGCCTGGCAATGCGCCGGCTTACCCTTGAGCACCTCGAGGTAGTGGTCGAGGTTCACCGACTGGCCACCCCTTGTGATGACGCGGGCGTGCCGGGCGATCTGGAGTCGGCCGTCGAACACGACGACCTCGGATGCGCGCAAGGAGACGCGGACGCGGCGGTGGATGAACCGCGCCGGACGGAGTACCGGGCCATGCGGACGGTGATCATCGCGGAGCGGTCGACCATCGGGTTCAGCATCAGCCCGGGGTCGAACCCCTCGACCGGGAGCGGCGCGAGGTTCTCGCGTTCGGTCGCGAAGTCCTCGCCGACGGTCCGGATCCGCGACGAGATCCGTCGGCGGTCGTCGGCGGCGTCCAAGGCACGGACCTTCTCGTTCAGCTCGTCGAGCGAGTCGACGACGGGCATGGCACGAGGTGCTGGCGGCGGAACCGGCCGACGTCGCCTTCCACACCGCCCTTCTCATGTGCCCCGGCGATGCCCGGCTGGCAGTAGAACGCGTCGAACCCGAAGTGAGAGCGGAACAGCACCCAGCGGTCGTTCTCTACCCGCTCACGACCGCGCGCGTTGACGACCCGGGTGACTGCGGCGGTGAGGTTGTCGTACCGGACGTGCCGGGCGGGATGCCGCCGATCTCGTTGAACGCGGCGATGTGGCCCTCGAGGAACGCCTCTTGGCCTTGGGTGGCGTAGATCCGGTGCACCGCCTTCCCGGAGTAACTCAACCTGAATGTGAAGAGGAAGACCTTCGTCTTCACCCCGGCCAGGATGACGTAGAGCTCGCCGAAGTCGACTTCTGCTTCTGCGCCTGGCGCGTGCTCCTGGGGATCATGACTTCGACCCGGCGGCCAGCTTCGAGGCCGATCTGCGTGCGGCGGATGCGGACGTAGTCGCGAACCGTCGAGTACGACACCTCAATGGCGTCGTGTTCCTCGATGAGGCGGACGTGGATCCGGCGGGCGGTGTGCCGTTGCTTCCGCGGCGCCTCAAGGTCGGCGCGGAGCATGTCGTCGATGGCCGACTTGAACGGATCCAACCGGGGCGAGGAACGCACCGGGTCTTCCGCGGCGGTGGTTCCGCGGACGTGAGGGCCCGGCGAACGGTGCCGCGTCCGACTTGGTGCTTGCGTGCGAGCGCTCGGATCGACATGCCCTCGACCCGGGCGTCCCGACGGATCGCAGCGAACAGTTCCACACGCACCCTCATCCCGAAACCCACTTCCGGTGCCGCGAGGACCGCTGGATGCGGGTCCTCCTGACGCCACGGAAGTGGGTCCAGATCAAGCCGTCACGACGCCACGCCGAAGCCCGGGTGGGTCCCGAATCAGACCGTCACACTGGTCCCGAATCAGACTGTCACCGCCATGAGTACGTCAGGGGCGCCTCGGTCGTGACGCTCTGACACCTGCTATCCGGCCGACCCAGGCGTACCGACGTATAACGCACCGCCGAGGTGCCACTCTGCGTGCGGCATTCCACAGTCGGGTCGATACCCCCGGCGATAGGCATTGAGCCCGCACCTGTGCTCCGTCAGGGTCGATCCCGGCCAGATCTCGGCGATGCGCTGCCTCGCCACGCCGACGCACTCCACGCGAGCGATGGGATCGCTCGCCCACAACGTGGCGCCGGCCCTGTCGCAGACCGCCACTCTCCAGCCTTCGGCTGTCCGCTCGGAGCCCAGGTCCCACCGCCTGAGCTCACGGCGAACATCGTCCTCGCCCAGACGATTCCACCCCAGTGTTCCGTCCGGGAGAATGGCATATCTGCCGTCGCCACTGATCCGTGTTCCTGTCGGCCACATCGCGCTACTCGCTCCCCGTCCGCACGCGGGCTCGCTGGCCACCAATCGCGTCGATCTTCGACGGGTCGGCCCGGAATCGGCCTCCGTCTGCGAACACCGCTACCGCTGTTCTATGCGCGTTGCGAAGCACCGCCAGCGCAGCCTCATATCCAGCCCAGTCCACCACGCGCCACAGCACAGGCCCCATGTGCACGTCCACCCACCGCACCTCACTGCCCCCACGCTGCCGAACGCCGCACTGGGGCACCACTGACCATTCCGGCGGTCGCGTCCACGTCACCGACACCACCGACACGCCCGGCCACTCCTCACGCTGCTCCCCGAGCATCGCTGTGCCCACAGCGCCACGCAGAGCCTCACGCACAGCACCGAACGCTTCCAGCACCGCGGACACCTGCGCCGCCGAGGTGAACCGCATCAGGACATCACCCCACTGCACCGACACCACCGCCAGGTCCGTTCGCGAATCCGACACCGAGATATGCCCCGGACTCGGTCGCACAACGACCAGCGTCTGGGTTACCAGCCCTGAGGGAATTACCATTCGATCAACAACCCGAGAACCCAACACCGAAGCAGTCACGACAGAATCCCCTTTCCGTGGGATACCAGGCCAGCCCAATAGCGTGCCATTACCGCCAATTCTACTGTGCTACACCGACAAAATGCGCCACACAGATGACCTCTCGATGTTCACGGCTGCCGCTGAGCGCCACCACCGCCCGCCTCCCCTCCCTCCTCCTACCCGACAGCTGTACACACGCCGCACCCTCCCCAACTCTGTGCGTGCCGGGTGGGGAGGGTGCGGCGCGGCGGGTGGTTGTCTTGCAGGCATAGCGGGGTGGTGCGATCTCGCCATCAGCAGGTATCGACGTCTTCATTGTCGACGTTGACCGCTGTTGACCACCACCACACGTCGCCAAGGAGGCTCACAGCTGCGGCGGGCAAGACCATTCTGATCGTGCCGGCCGCGCTGGTGTCGGCGCCCCCGACCATGTTGTGGTTCATTGCCTGCCCATCGCGTGGTGACTCGAACCAGAAGTACTCCAGCGTCTGCCCGCCGAGCTCGTCGTAGCCCAGTTGGACGAAGTCTCCGTCCGGGTTACTCGCGAGTAGCGACCACAGCACTGGGGCGGTGGGAGGAACATCGCCGGTGTAGGTGATGGTCACCTCGGCGGTTGTGCCCTCCCATCCTGGGGTGTCTCCCACACGGACCTGCGTCGAGATCAGATCAACCGGTGCCCCAACTGTGGGCGAGGTACACATCGAGTCCTGGCCGGCCAGTGTCTTCCCGCGCGGAGGCGTTGCAGGCCCGTCTGATGTATCTGTATCCGGCGCGGCTGATCCACCTGGGGCGAGCGGTGGTGCCGGCGAACTGCTCGGCGCCATTCTCGGTGCAGCGACAGTTGTGGTCACCACTGGCGAGGAACGATCAGCCGGTGCTTCATTGCTGGTGCACGCAGCAACGAACCCGCACCCAACGACAACGGCTAGACCGACTCCGCGCAACGAATACTCCGTTCCCCGATTCAAACAAGCTACGTGAGCCGCCATCGCGAAACCGGAGGCTTGCCGATCTGCTGTCGCGGAGCAGCGGAATGGTGTGTTGGCGACGCCGCACGCCGTTCGCGACAGACCGGCTGCCTGCCGGGAGTTTCGATCACCCTTTTCGAATATGTGTGGGTACAACGGTTGCCCTGGTGTCGTCAGGCTGCTGGTGAAGACCGCCACAGGTCACGCAGTAGCCGCGCTGAACCCAATGATCAACACCGTTGGGACTGATCCACGCCCCGGTCCATGCATTGCTGTTGTTCCGCACGGCCTCGTCTTCCCCTTGGGCACGTGGGCCGCAGTTTAAGTGATCCGCACCGGAGCCAGGCCACCGCTTACGCTGGGCCCCGGGCCGGCGCCCGCGGGCCCGGTGGGCAGCGGCTGAATGCTGCCCTCGGTGAAATCGCCCCAGTTAGGGTCGGCGTATCCACCAGGACCGTCGAAAGCGCCGACCGGCGTAGCCTCCACCGACCCGACTCGCTGTGCACCGTCTTGATCGGAGGTTGTGTAGCGCTGCGAGGCATCCCGGAGGTCATCTGCGTGGCGCTCGTACCGGCTGGCCACGTACGCTCCTGCCGCTTGCAGAGCCGCTTGGAACTCGCCAAACGCGGCGGTGAATGCGGCCCCGACCGGCCCGTATCCCGATTCCATCGCCGCAACCACCGAAGGGTCTGCCTGGCAATCGGCCTGGACCTCGGCGCCGACGGTCCGGCAGGACTCGGCGTAGGAGTCAACGGCGTGTGTATCGACTTCAAGCGCCATGGGCGGCTACCTCCCCTTGTGTGGCCTGTGGGGCCAAGTTTACCGCCATCGACCAGAAGCACCCCCGGGCTCGACCGGAGGCATTTGTTGCAACGTCGAACCCCTATCCGCGAGCCACCCCGAACATGGCACATCTGTCAGACTGCCCAGATGAAAACGGTCCGCCCCCTCGGACCCGCCTACGCGCGGGCCCGGACGACCGCGGTGGCGACCCGATGAGCGGCCGGCGCGCTTCGCCGACCTGGGCCGCAACCAGCGTCCCCGAGATCCGCCAGCGGTGGTGCAACGCTCTCGATGCAGTAGCTCACCGCTTCTCCGATGTTGGGCTAGCCCCACCAGCCCCGTTCCACGACCGCGCGTCGGCAGCCCGCCGTCAGCAGATGCAGGACCAACTAGCCGCACAGCTGCGGGTCATGCAGACCGAGACAGCCGCCCTACGCGACGCCGAGTTGTTCTGGGTAACGCGTCCGATGGTCGATTTCATCGTCGAAGCAGCGTTGTCATTGCCGGAGTGGACACCGGCGCTCGCGATCCCTTGTCCCAACGGTCTGCTCTGCTGGGCTAAGCCCGCCGGTTTGGTGCCGTTCGGCGCGCCCGGCTCCGCGACCGCCGACGTCAACTGGGACGGGGTCTGGTGGTGGACCCGCCCCGATGGTTTCCTTCAGCTCGCGCCGGCGAGCCGGTTCGCCAAGCACGCCGACCTGCTGGAGCCGTATCAGGTGACCACCCCACTCTGGGCGGCCACGAGCATCGTGGTCGATCCCCGCGCTAATCGCACCGCAGAGGCCAACGGCTCCGAGGATGCTCATCCGTTCATCAGTGTCGTCGGCGCTACCTGGCTATTGATGAATCAGGCCAGCACTCAGACGCGCACCCTTTCAGATCCTTCCGGCACCCGACTAGGTGAGCCGACGCGGCAGAAGGGCTCCGGAACCACGGAGCCGGCGCAGGTGACCCTTGTCGACATTCGGCACAGCACTGAGCCTGCCAATCCTGCCGAAAGCACTGACGAGTCCAATCGCCAGTACAGCCACCGCTGGTGGGTGCGCCCCCACTGGCGCCAGCAGGCCAAGGGCCCGAACCGGAGCCTGCGCGAGCCGAAATGGATTGGCCCCCATATCAAAGGACCCGGTGATGCGCCCCTGATCGAAAAGCCGCGGGTCAACGTCCTTCGTCGCTGACGGTCCGTTGATGCCGCAAGTTGGCGAATAGCAACTCTGGCAATTCGAATCGCCGGCCGCCGTGTGGAACGTAGTCTGATCAAGGCAACCGTGAGTGGCCCGGGGGATGCAAATGACCGAGTACGACGCAGCTATTCCTGATGAGGCGTTAGCGGCCCTCGATGCCGTCCCATGGGACATCTCACGTCCACCGCGTCACACGCCCCCAGATCTGCTAGCGAAGTTCCCGGCGGCAATGGTGGTGGACGAGACTCTGGTCTGGGCATCGATTCGGTGGCCTAAGTCCGTTGGCCGGCCAACGACGAAGCATCTTCATCAGGGCTTTGATATTCAGATGTACCGCAAGGACAAGGTCTATGGGCTGGAAAACGGGGCTGAGCGAGATTGGGATATCAATACCCCCATGGCCAGAATGAGTGTGCGAGATAGCAACGCCGACAACGATTATCACTACGGCGTCCACATTGTCGCGCACATGCATTCCACAGGAAACAAGGACAGCAAGGGCAGAGATATGCTCTACACCGCCGAGGTGGCGCTTCTGCCTGGGATCAAATGGACTTCGCCGGCCGCATTGTTCACACAGGGCCGATACCGGACCGTTGATCCCCCAAAGCGGTGGTTCTCATTCCCGGGCCCGGTACGACTAGACCCCTTCACCGTGCAGTTCGTCGTTCCCGAGTTTCACTTCCGGGCGTAACGACCTGCGGGTGCGCACCAAAGCGAAAGAGGCCCACGCACTAGCCGAGGCGCTGACTTACTCCGCGAGCTAACTCGTACAGTTTTCTCCTCTCTTTCGCGGACCTACTGGCTTAGCCTGGTTTCATGGGCAGCAGCGAGACCACCGGCAACGCCGGAGTCGACTTCATCAACGACCCCGACCTGCGTATACGGGATCTGTCATACACCGGCAGTCGTATGCGCCAGCTGGTTGATCTCGCCAAGGGATCGTTCGTCGACATGGGCTTCGGGCCACGCAATGGGGACTCCGACAGCTACGACGCCACCGTCGACGAGGAGTGGCCAAGAGACCGCCTAGAGATCTACATCAAAGATAAGCCTCGTGGCCCCGGCTATGTCTGCGACATCGTCTACTACTGCGAAGATCTGCCCGTCACTGTGTATGCGGTTCTGATCAACCGCGGCCGCGGACTTGAGGTCGCCGAGCTGGAGCTGTTCCGCCGCAACTGGGGCTGCTTCGACGACCACGACAACTACCTGCATCCCGATGACCAAGACCCTATCGACCCCGACGAGCCCACGACCCTGATCACAAGCGATACGCTGCGCCGCATCCCGCTCGGGGACATCCTCGCTCGCGTCGAACGCGACCTGCCCGATGATGCGTGGCGCAACGAGGGCATACAGCAGATGCCCGGGAACACACGCCTGCGGGTCGAGGACCTCTCCGGCGATCAGCGTCGAGCCCTGGAGAACACAGCCACGGTGACCGCGAGGCGCAAGGGGCGCCCGGAACTCAGCGACGAGCTGCTGATCGAGGTCGCCGAGGCCTACATCGATGAAGCAGCCCGCGGCCGCGGGGCGATCGGCCGCCTCTCAACAACGTTCGACCGACCTGAACCGACCATCCGCGACTGGATAGCCACAGCACGCAAACGCGAATTCCTCGCTCCCACCACACCAGGCCGGCGCGGGGCCGCTCCCGGCCCCAAACTGCCCCGCCCGCCTCGGGCGTATGCGGCACCAGACCTCACTCGGGCACGCAGACGTACGGTGCTGCGGATGATCGAGAGGGATCGCATTCTTGATGCCGACATCGGCGAGGACGCCTTGCTCTTGTACACCGTGTCCGGCCTGGTATGCAACGAGGTTGGGGTGGCCAAGATGGATGCGCTGCAGGCAGCGATGCAGGACCCACAGGTGCTCGACGCGGCGCTGAACATTCTGAATAAGGCGCGGCGCCGTCACGCCGCTGCGGCCGCCAGGAGCGGCAGCAGCGCTTCTCAACCACGCTAAGCCGCGCAGTGGGCCCGGGTTTGCGGTGGTCTGGATAACCGCCTTTCCTCGTGAGTCAATGGAGTGAATCTATCTGCGCCGCTATGGCTTACGTACTCACGAAGGTGGTTGCCGTCATGTCTGCACACTCCCCGGCCGACGTGTTGGCGGCATCGCGGCTGAGCCTGCACAGCGCGGTCAACGCCGAGTCCGCCGAGCGGCGACGGATGTTCTGCGTGGACGCTGGCGATCTGGCGGCGACCGTTGCACTGGATCCGACCGCCTCGGCCGCTGAGCGTGACCGCGCCGCTCTCTACGCCGACGAGGCGCGCGGCATGCTCGATGCCCTTCGCCGCTGCGGGGCCGGCCATGGCTGACTTCGGTCGCGCGCTGGCGCTAGCCTTCACCACCCGAACCATCCGCCAGCTCGCCGCCCAACATCACCCACTCCCGTCTGATCGGCTCGCCCCCGTCGCAGAGCTCGCCGGCCCGGACGACACCCTGGGGAACGCATTCGACTTGGCTTACGCCGAGCTTGCCAGCCGGTATCGCTGTGAGTACGTCTTCGTCAACAGCCTGATCCACACACTGAGCGCACCGCGGAGCACCAGCAATGCCATCAGCTGATGGCGCTAAAGAAGACTGCCCAGAGATGCTAAGCGAAATTGCCCAGTTGGCTTGAGTGGCTAAGGTTAGCAGGTTCGTCGTTGCAGGGGAACGATTGTGCCGTCGCCGGGGGTGCTGGGGCGGGCAGCTTCTGGAGTGGTCAGCAAAGCGACGATGGTGATGGGTTCGCCGCAATGCGGGCAGGAACGGGTGGCGGCCGGCTGTGGGCGGGTGGCCGGGCCTCGGTGACGGTGGCGGCGGTGTCGCTGTGTTTGCGTTGCTCCCAGGCGTGTTTGCGGCAGCGGTCTGAGCAGTAGATCTTGGTCGGTGTGGTGGCGGTGAATTCGGTCCAGCAGGCTTGGCAGGAACGGGTCTCAGCTGACATGGGCGGCGACCGCCTTACGCATCGTTTCGGCGGTGGCTTGGTGGTTGCGCAGCCGGTAGCTGGGTCCGTCGATACCGACCACGGTGGCGCGGTGCAGTAGCCTGTCCAACATGGCGGCTGCGACGGTGGCGTCTCCGAAAGCGGTTGCCCAGTCAGCGATCCCAACATTGGTTGTCAGAATCGTACTCGACTTCAGATACCGTTGGTTGATCACCTGGAACAACGCGGATGCCCATCGCCGGGCAGCGGAAGGTAGCCAAGTTCGTCAATCACCAACAGTTTCGGTCCGGCGAAGAACCGCATGCAGGTGTGCCAGCGGCCTTCCAGGGCGGCTTTGTGGCAGCGGGCCGCCAGGTCGGCGGCGGTGGTGAAATACACCCGGTGGCCGGCCTCGACCGCGCCGCGGGCCAACGCGACGGCCAGCATGGTCTTGCCGACCCCGGGTGGGCCGACGAACAGCACGTTGGCCGCGTCGTCGAGGAAGCGCAGACTGGCCAGGTCGTTGATCAGTTTGGCGTCGACCCGGGCTGGGCGGCGAAATCGAAATCGGCCATGGTCCAGGGTTCGGGCAGACAGGCGAACCGCAACCGTGAGGTCAGCCGGCGGGCTTCGGTGGCGTTGACCTCGATCTCCAACAGCCGCTCCAAAGCGGCGGTCAGGGACAGGTTTTCGGCGCGGGCGGCATCGAGGATGCGGGGTAGCGCTTCGGCTGCGTCGCCGAGTTTCAGATAGGACAGATGTGCCCGGAGTTGTTGGTATCGGCGGGCTTCGCTCATCTGTGGGACGGTTTTGCTCAAGGGGTTACTCCTGGTTCTGTTCGGTTGGATGGTGTTGGGAACAACGGATAGCCGTGCTGCGGTCGCCGCATAGACGGCCAGATCGATCACTACCTTCTGGGCGGGATCGTTCGCCGGGGCACCACGCAGCCGCGCGGCCTCGGCAACGGCGGCCACCGAGGGCGGTCGCCGGGTCTTATGAGTGCAAGGCCTGGCCGTCGAGAACCCCGATAGCACTGCCTGTTCGAGCGCGACGACGTGACCGGCATCGCGCACCACCGCGCCGCTGCCGTCGACCGCGCGGCGGTGCGCGGCAACAACGGCTCCCGATGCCGTGGTCAATTGCACGGTGTCAGAGCCCAGGCGGTGGGTGACGGTCACCGTGGCCCGGCCAGCCCCGGCGGCACCGAGTACTGATTGCCCGCCAGGACACCAACGCTTGTGGAGTGACGATGCGGTGTTCGGTCAACTCGGCCGGATACGAACCCGTCGGCAGTGACCGTAGTGGTTCGGCATCGGCCAGGGCGCCGACGGTGGTGGCCTGCCCGTCGCGGCGCCGGCGGCGCCCGTCGAGCTTCACGCACAGCCGGTCCAGCGACGCCTGGGCTTGCTCGATCGTGGTGTCGTCGGTGACGGTGCGCCACCAGCGTTGGGCGGCAGCGTGATTGGACTTCTCCACCACACCCTTGCGGTTGCCCCGTCGTGGCGGGCACACATCGACGGCGACAGCGTAGTGTTTGGCCACCCCGGCGAACGCCGCGGTGATCCGGCCCGATTCGGGATGACATACCGTGGCCATCCGGTCGAACCGCCACCGCTGGGTGACCCCACCCAACCGGATGCTGACCGCCTCGATCGCTTCCACGACGTGCGCGAAGTCCTCGGCCGGGGCCAGCGCCCGCGCCAGCGGCTCGAATGGGCCAACGCCCCGACCAGCAGGTGGGCATGCCGGTCAGCCGCCCACGATGCTGGTGGATCGGGCAGCTCGACCCAGTCCCACTGAGTCTCGACCCCGGCGGATGATCGATGACCGCGACGTCGCGGCCCTTGACCGACTGACACGGCTCGCAATGCGGTCGCAGCCCCAGGTTTCGGATTGCCAGGGTCAGCGACGGATACGAGCCGGTAAAACCTAGCTCGACGAGTTCGTCGAACAGGGTTGAGGCCCACAGGTGCGGATCGTCAGCCAGGCGGATCCGGCAGTACTCGACGAACGGATCGATCACCAGCGGTTCAGAGCGTTGGCGTTGCCCGGGTACTCGTTCCCCAGCCAGATAGGCCCGAACGGTTCGGCGATTGATCCCGAGATGGCGAGCGATCGCCGATATCGACCAACCCTGCTCCCGAAGCGCATGCGCTTCCACATCACCCTCCAGCGACAGCAAACGACGGCCCTCCCATTCATCAGCGGAAACACAACTCCGCTGACGATGAGCAGAACCCCGACAAGCAGTCCGACGACACGCCGAACCACCGCTGCCAACTGGGCACTTTCAATTAGCGAGACTGAGCACTTTCACTTAGCGCCATCACAGCGGGGTGCGGGTCTCGATGTCGATCGCTGACCTGATCGTCGCCGACAAGTCTGCCGCTGCGTACGAGATCAAAACCGGCCTCGACAGCTTCACTCGACTGGACATGCAGATGCTCTGCTATAGCAAGTGTTTCGAGTATGTCAACGTGGTGACCACACGCCAGAAGGCAAGCCGGGCGGGCGCGCAGACGGCCGCCCACATCGGCGTGGTGGCGCTCACCGATGACGGCGCTCTCGATGTGGTGCGCTCGGCCGCCGGCGGGCTGTCTCGTCTCGACATATCCTCGCTGTTTCGCGTCCTGCGTCGTGGCGAGCTACTGACAATCCTCGGCCGCCATGTCGGCTACAGCATCGATGTGCCCAGCGCCCAAATCTATCGCCGACTCAACGCACTGTTCATGCAACTGCCGCTCGACACCGCGTACGGCGAGTTCGTCGCCGCGCTGCGTGAGCGCGACCTACGCTCACGCCAAGCTGCCCGGGACGCGCAATTGCCCGCATCGCTGAGTGCCGCAGCCTCGGGTTTGAGCCTCACTCCGCCGGGGTGGCGGCGGCTGGCCGCGCAGCTCGGCCGTCCGGCCCACGAGTTCCGGACCCGCGGCGCACAGAGCCACGGTCACGGGTCAATCAGGAACTTCAACAGCTTTTCGATCCGGTAGCCGAGTTCATAGGTGGCGGGCAGATCCCAGCGAGGAGTAATCCACTGCATGACAATCTCGTCGGCGAGAAGCTCGTAGAGGCGTTCGTTGTCGTCGTTGACCCACGCCTCGATCACCTCACCCTGAGGGTCGACATCCAGGGGTGCGTAGTCCTCTCCACCGGATTCCGGGATGCGCTTGGGGTACTCCTTGCCATTGATGATCACAAACCCGTCGGTCTCCACGCCGATGCGCTGCGTCGGGGCGCCCGGGGGCACCTTCTCGTCGCGACGCCGTGACGGCAGCTTCGCCGCGGGATCAGCGGAGTCGCGCCAACTCCGCACACGCGCCGGTGTGGTGCCGAGCTGGCGGGCCATCTTGGCCATGCCACCAGCGCGATCGATCGCCGCCCACCGATCCAGCCATAGCTTGTCCACACCTGTCGGCGGCTGATCGCGGCGGCCGCGGCGCGCAATCGTCGCCTCCGACAGCGCTTCGGTGTCGGTGTGCTGGGCGATACGGCGGGCCATCTCCTTGCGAGCTCGCCTGCCTGCCTCGGCACGGCGCATCCGTTCGGGCATCCGTTGCCATACCCCGCGCATCTCGCTGAGGCGCCGCTCGGTGAGCACTTTGAGCGCCTCCTGAAATCCCTGGCCCTGTGGGGACTGAGGCGTCGACCCGCCGGAGAGCTTCCAGAACTTCACAGCAGCTCATCGGGGATGCTCTTGAGCCGATAACTGCCGTTGGTGCGCGTCCCGTCAGGACGCAATGGGTCCTGCAGGTCCGCCGGGTTGATCCCGTCGGGGACCCGGTAGAACCACGCATCGGCAAGGCATTCGGTCGGGTACAGGTCGAAGTCGCGGCCGATGCGCCGGGCGTAACGCAGGGCCCGCCAGCGAGTGAACCCTTCGATGGCGGCGTACCAGGCAGGCTGCTGGTGGTGCAGGTAAGGATGCTTGAACGCGCCCTCACCGGTGCCGGCGAGCCGGCCCAGGTAGCTGGTGTAGATGGCCTTGATCATGTTCTCGTAGTCGGTGCGGCCGGCCGCGCGGGCGGCAACCAGCCTGGCGCGCAGAGTTTCTCCGAACTGCTTGAGCCACTGGTGCTGTTCGGGCCACACCCAGGCCTTTTCGATCTGCAGTTCGGCCACGGCCAGACCAGCGCCACCGTTGTCCGGCGGTGCGATGAGCTGCTGGACATCGATCGTGGTGGCCCAGAACGTTGATTCTTTGGTCCACGACATGCCCGGGTGAGGCACCGGCAGCTTCGGTGACAGCCCGTCGAGGCTGTCGGCGGCGGGCACGGTGATCTGGTACAGCCCGAACGGGGGTCGCTGCTCGTCGAACACGGTTGCCTCGATGCTCTCCCACTGGGGTTTGCCGTAGCCCAGGTAGAGACCTTCAGCCGACGGTAGATACGCCGCCTGCTGGTCGAGTTCGACGTCGGTGCCTTTACCGCGACTGCGGTGGGGCTTGCGCCGCCAGCTGGCCGGGCCCCACCACTGGCTGGGAAACTTGCCGCGCTCGTCGACAGCGGCCGGCAACGGGCAGGGAAGTACCTTGGCCTGCGGATCGGTCTTGGGTTTGGGACGGGCCCGCCGCATGCCGGATTCGGCGATGTGCACACCCACACGTGTCCAGCGTGGTGCGGGCAGGGCCTCGTCGATCTCATGCAACCAGGCGATGCGATCGCCGAGCAGGTGCGCCGCGTCGACCTCATCGTCGGGCAACACGGTGTCGGTGCCTTCGATCCCGATGATGCCCCGGTCGGCGGGGCGCGCTGCCGACGGCTGTAGCGACGTTGCCGGCATCAGGATGAGTTCGATGGTGCGGTCGGTGCCGCCGCTTCCCTCTTCGGCGCTGAACTGGCAGGTGAAGTAGCCGGACTGGGCGTATTTCACTGTGGCGCCGAAGAATTCGGCGACCAGATCGGGCAGGGACGCCTCGTTGGCTTGATCGGCGGGGAAGTTCAGGGCTTCGAGTGCTTCCCCGGTTATCCAGACCTGGGGGTCGCCGTGGTCAGCGCGGCTGCTCCACCGATATTTGGTGGCCAGTTTGCCGAGGTCCCCGGGCTGGCCTAGTGGCCGTGATTTGACGTCGCCGGCCGGGGTGACGATGCCATAGCTGGTGGCTATCAGTACCCGGTGATCGGCCGCCGAGAGCGCCACGTCGTCCCACTGGCGGGAGCGCCGGGGCCAGTGCTGCGGGTCGTCGTCGGGGGCGGCTGCGTTGTCCTGGGTAGCGGTGGTGTCATCACCGGCTGAGTCCTGACGGTCTGTGAGCAGGTATCGCTGGACGGTCGGTTCCCACCAGCCTCGGGTGGGCCCCTGTTCGGGGTCCCCGACCACGACATCGGGGCCAGGAAAGTCCTCGGGGATGCCCCGGCCGAGCCGGGTGACAACCTGCTGTCGGGAGAGTGTGACCAGTGGGCCGTCGAGTTCGCGACAGCGTTCGGCGATGATCCAGTCGAGGATGTCACCAGCTTCGCCGTCTTCGCCAAGCTCGTATACCCGACCGTCCTTGATCACATAGGTCGTCACGGGTGCCCCTTTCCGGCTTCGTCGGATGTCAGCGGTGGTGGTGGTACTTGCAGGGCAAGGCTTTCGGCCAATGTGCCGCGGCGCCATTTCGCGCGCAGGGACTCGACGGCTGAGGCGGTACGGCCTACCTGGATGGCGGCTTCGGTCACCGGCAGTGACAGGTCCAGCGCGATACGGGCGTCGCCGATGGTCCAGGGGTGTCCGCGTTTGGCTGCTGCGGCGCCGGTGCGCTCGGCGCGGCGCTCGCTGTAGCGACGGCGCTCGTCGCGGGAGCGTCGCCGCGGGGGTGGTGTCGGGTCGTCCGGCATAGGCGTCACCTTCCTGCGGAACCAGTGAGCCCTCATGCTAGGCGCGGGCGACGGCTGAGGGAGACCGGCGGCTTCTTTACGAACCGCCGCCAGCCTCACGGCGCGACCGCCGGGCAGGTGGCGGCGGCGATGTTGCGCTCCTCGGTGGTGATCGCCAGGCCGTAGGTCACCGCGACGGTGAGGTATCGGGCGATGTAGGGGCAGCGGTATGACGGGTTCGGCGGCAGCCATGTCAGTCCTGAGTCCGACTTCTCGCGGTTGATCGTGCCACCGACTGCGATCAGGTTCAGCGGATCGTTAGCGAACGCGACCCTCTGGGCGAGGCCCCAATGGGCTGCCCCAGCATGCCATGAGCGCCCCAGAGCAAACAGATGGTCGATCTGGACCGCGGCCGGGTCACTGACGTCGAAGTGGATGGTCTCAGCCGTGTATGGGTCGACGAGGACCCCGGAAAGGACCTTGCAGCCCTGCGTGCCGGGCTTGATGGAGACCTGTTCTAACTGGCTACGCAGAATCCGCGACCGCGTATCGCATCCGCTGTGATCGTTGGGATCGTTCCACGCGGGGCCGAATGAACATGCCTGTCCCCGTTTGCATCCCCGGTCATATCCGTCGACTTCGGGCAGGGTGTCGACGACGCGCACCTGCTCGAGGAGTACCGCGATCTGTTCGTCGGGCACCGCAGCCACCGGTGGTGCGGACACTGTAGTCGGAGACGGCAGCAGCGAAGACAGTTCCTCAGGTATGCCTCCGGCCAGCACGGTCAGTGTGATCGCGGCAGCCGCGGCGATCAGCAAACGCCGCTGCAGGGACTTCATCCTCCGCTTGATCCGTGCCATGCCACGCCTTCCTGTGTCGTTGGTGATGCAGGCTGCATCACCGAGGGGTGCCCTCATGCTACACACGTAGTGAGCATGAGGGGTGATTATCCGCGCGCGAGGTCGCGGAACGAGGACATGTGAAGAGTTGACGCCACGGTGCACGTCCTCGTTGGCCCGTTCCTGTGCTTTGCCAGGATGAGGTCTGCTTCACCGGCCCGTGGGCTGTCCCGGTCGTAGCCGTCCGGGCGGTTGATAAGGATTACCAAATCCGCATCCTGTTCCAGCTGACCGGTCTCGCGCAGGTCAGAGAGCTGTGGAACCTTGTCGACACGCTGTTCGGGTCCGCGGTTGAGCTGGCAGACCGCGACCACCGGCACGTCAAGTTCCTTGGCCATCAACTTGAGGCTGCGCGAAAACTCCGCCACTTCTGTTTGCCGAGATTCCACCCTCTTACCTGAGGACATCAGCTGCAGGTAGTCCACCACAATCAGCTGCAGATCCGTCTTCTGCTTGAGCCGGCGCGCCTTGGCGCGGATCTCCATCATGGTCAGGTTCGGGGAGTCGTCGATGAACAACGGGGCGTCGGAGATCTCGCCCATCCGCCGGGCCATCCGCGTCCAGTCGTCGTCGCTCATCCGGCCAGAGCGCATGTCGGCCAATTTGATGCGGGCCTCCGCCGACAGTAGTCGCATCACAATCTCGGACTTACTCATCTCCAAGCTGAAGATGACGCTCGCGTGTCCGTGCTTGATTGAGCAGGACCGCATAAAGTCAAGTGCCAGAGTCGATTTCCCTTGGCCGGGCCGGCCCGCGACGATGACCATCTGGCCGCCGTGCAGGCCGGTGGTCACTTCGTCGAGATCGGCGAATCCGGTCGGAACTCCTTGGCCTTGACCGCCGCCGGCCTGGATCGCGTCGATCTCGTCCATGGTGGGCTGCAGCAGGTCCTCCAGCGCCACCATGTCCTCACTGCCGCGGTCCTCGGTGACGTCGTAGATCTCGGCCTGGGCGCGGTCGACGACCTCGGCGATGTCGGCGCCGTCGGCGCCGGCGTAGCCGTACTGCACCACCCGGGTGCCGGCCTCCACCAAGCGGCGCAGGACGGCCTTCTCGGCGACGATGCCGGCGTAGTAGCCGGCATTGGCGGCCGTGGGAACCGTGGCGATCAGCGTGTGCAGGTAGGGGGCTCCTCCGACACGCCGCAGCACTCCGCGTCGATCGAGTTCGGCGGCGACTGTCACCGCGTCCGCCGGTTCGCCCTGGCCGAACAGGTCCAGGATCGCGTCGTAGATCTGTTGATGGTTGGGCCGGTAGAAGTCCTTGGGCCGCAGCCGTTCGAGCACATCGGCGATCGCATCCTTGCTCAGCATCATCCCGCCCAGTACGGACTGCTCGGCCGCTAGGTCCTGCGGTGGTTGGCGAGCATCGTCGAGATCGGTGTAGGGCTCCGCCGGCCGTCGGTGCTGGGTACGCGCTGGAGCGTCGTCGAGATCGGTCATGCCGGGATCACCTCCTCGAATTCGGCGTCGTCTTCACCTGCGGCCAAGTCGGCAGCGATGTGCGGCCAGCACTGGTCGCACACGTTCGCCATCGACTTGAGTGGCAGTTCAGGGCGGTAAACGCCGCCCTCGGAGCCGCAGACCACGCAGTCGCAGCCACCGCTGATCGCCAGATCGATCAGCAGGTCGGTGCTCAGCGACGTCACCGCCGGAACCGGTTCCACCACGGCGGGTTCCGCGCGCTGGGCCAGGATGTCTCTGGCCCAGCGCGCCAACGCTTCCGCCAGGGGCATCTCCGGGAACATGCCGGCCACTCGACGCGCCGCCGCTGCCAACGCGGCCACCGGATCCTTCGACCGCCGCCCGAACTTCACCTCGTCGGCCCGAAGCACCTCCGCGCGCAGCTCCGGGCTGGTCACGGCCGCCACGTCGGCGTACCGGCGGGCTTTGGCGTCGTCAGCTTCGGCACGGGCCGTTGCAGCGGCTTCGGCATCCCAGGCCTGCTGCAGGGGGCGCAACCGCGGCCCGGAACCCACGACGTTGCGCTGGAGGCGCCAGACCGCCAGCTTGTACGGGCGCTGCACGTCGGCGGGCATATCGGCGGTCAGCACGTCGAGGATCTGATCCGGGCGCCATCCCCGCTTCAACCGCTGCAGGATCTCGCTTCCGAGCTTCCACCGCAGGTGCTTCGGGAGGTTGGCCATAGGCTTGGGCAGCCCATCGAGGACCGTTTTTAGCTCCCCTTTGGGAACCTTCACCTCAGTCGGTCGCGGACCCGGCCGCCGCCTGTCGCAGCGGAGGGTAGGGAGGTACTTCGTTTGGTCTATATAAGGACGCGGCCCAGAAAAGGTGACGGAATCGGGCCGCGAATGGCCGCCGCAATTGGTGATTACCCGGCCGGAGCTGTCTCGTTCGAGCACCTCGACATCGCCCACGAACTGGCCGTGAACGGCGATCAGCGAGCGGGCACCGCGGCCCCTAGCAGGCCGATACACGATCAGGTCGGCTGCAGCTAGCCCGGCCAGCGCCCGCCCGATGGTCTTGACGTCGTAGCGCCGCTCACCGGCCGCTGCGACAAGCTCAACGATCTGCGTCAGCGCCACCGCGTCGTCGGACAGCCTGCTCCACCCGCACAACAAGCGCAGCACGGCCGCCAGCACGTGACGGCGCGCCCCGCGTAGCTTCAAGCCAGCGGCAGCGCCTTCAACGCGTTCGCGCACCGTGGCCGCGTCGTCGAAGGCGATCCGCTGGCGCGGCGGCCTCGACGACCCCGGCCGGCGTACGCCGCGCCTGCTGGCGGCCGACATGCCGACACCGCCGGCCCCCCCACGACAGGCGGGCTGGCGAACTCCGGTTGAACTGTGTTCAGGGTAGGAGCTACCCTGAGAACTACCTAGCATGGTGTTCTCCCTGGTGGCACAGGGACCGCGATCTCACCGTCTGGCAGCGGTGGTTTCGACACGAGACTCGGAGCGCGTTACTCCGGGGATCGGATGTTCATCTCGTTCCAGACCCCCCCTTCAGGGGGGCTCTGGCTTGCGGTCCCACTATGGATTTGTCAGAAGTGGCCCCCTACTGCCGGGAACCCGATAACAGAGTCAGATCACCCCCTTGCAATCCGTGGGATGTCACGGCGCGGCATCCGATCAGCGGGTGACGGTGGACGTTGGACGGCGCTGTGCCCTCCCCCACGGCCAAGAGGCGGGATCGGCCGCCGGGGGCGGGCGTGCCGAGCCGGCGCTCTCTCCCGACGAGGCGACTTTCAGGCACTTCTGGTCACCGTGTTGCTGACAGGGATGCTCAGCGGCGCAGCCAGGGCGACCTCGGCTGCCGAGCGCAAGACCGCCAGCATCGATTCGCCGTCGACCTTTGCGGCGAAGTCGGTGAGCGTGGTGTGCGGCGGCAACTGCGCGCGTACCGCGGCGAGCACAGCGGCGTAGGGCGCGGCCCGGCCGGTCTGCTCCCAGGCAGTTCGCAGGGCGTCGTAGATGTAGCAGTGCGCCACCGCGGAGGCATTACCGGCCAAGGCGCCCGCCGCGGTCGTGAGTACCTCACCGACCACCGTCCCGAGCTCCCCGCCTCGCGGGGTACGACCGGCACCGGTGGTTGGACCGCTGGTAGGGCCACCGACATCCACTCGCCGATAGGCCGCACGCAGGCAGGTCGCCAGATCAGCCACGGACTTGCCCTCTGTCGGCTGCATCGGCACCGTCACTGCGCCGTGGTGGCCAATGTGGACCTCCCAGCCGCGGTAAGCGACCTGAGCCGTGCGCGAGACGCCCTGCGCGGCGGTCTGGTCGATCTCCTCGACCTGGATCTCATCGTCGGAGCCCGCCTCGGGTCGGACTTCAAAGATGTTGCGTGTCATACGGTTTAGAACCTCCTTCGGATCGGGTGAATGTCGCCGTCATGGCCGGACGCAGCGGCCGGAACCCCACCGCATCGTCGAAACTGAGCTGTTCTGCAATGGGCCGGTTGGACCACAGCACCTCGCAGCGCGCCGTCCGGGAGCGGCCCTGCCCAGTTTTTGCCGGTACCTCCAAGCGCGACCACCCGACCAACGCCTCGTCATAAAGCGCCGACGGGTAGCCGGAGAGGACCACAGCTGCCCGACACGCCAGCAGCGCCTCCAGCAGCTCGATGTGCTCAGCGTCGGACTTGAACTCATGGCGATACCCGGCCCCGCCGGCAGTACGGCTGGAACCCACATACGGGGGGTCGACGTAGAGGCAACAGGAGCGGTGCGCACCGTACTGGGTGATCACATCCAATGCGGGACGGCACTCCAAGCTCACCCGGTGCAGGCGCTCGGCGGCCGCGGCCATGCGTTCGGTGTAACCGTCGAGATAACCCGGCATGCTGGTCGACGATCCCGCTGGGTCGACATACATGCGCCACCCGGTGCGGCGCAGCGTGCCACCACGACTCTGGGAGATCTGTATCCACACCAGACGCGCGACTTCCAGTTCATTCAGCACAGTGAGGTCGGCGTCCCATGCCTGCTGGTGCTCGGCCCGCGAATGCGGAGTCAGCGCGCACAGACGCGCGAGTTCAGCTGGACGCTCACGCAACACCCGCCAGAAGGTGATCAACCGCTCGTCGATGTCATTGACCGTCTCCATCGAGCTCACCGGCTTAGCGAGCAATACCGCCAGGCTTCCGCCGAAGGGTTCGACATAGTGCTGATGGCGCGGAAGAGCCGCCGCGATCCGGGTGGCCAACCGAGTTTTTCCGCCGCGGTAGGCGAACGGCGGCGTACGCGCAGGGGTGGTCACGAGTCCATTCCGGCCGCGCGCAGGAATCGCTGCTGGTAGCGACGGTCAACGCCCGACGATCTGGTCAGTGCGCCGCCGCAGCTCAGATCCCGCATCACCTGGTACCGCTCACCGGCGCCGGCCGCGCCCAGCCGCGTCAGCGCCTCTGCGGTCTCGGCGGCCCTGACGCCTACGCGAGCGGGGTTGTCCAGCAGCGACGTCTCGATGCCAAGGCGACCCAGCACCGTCGCTAGGGTCAGCATCATTGGCACCGACGGGCAGTACACCTTCATGCCGTGCCGGGTGAACCGTGACGCCGCATGCACCGCGCCCCTGCCGATACCTTCGGCCTCAACCAGCCCGCGGCCGAACGCCCACCGGCCGTCTTCATGTAACCCATACCGCCGCAGCGTCTCTCGTGGCCTCGGAACGTGAACCACGCCTGGCCGCGGGGAACACACGGTTGGCTCGACCAGGGTGTCGAGCACCCATCGCGCGGTGGCCTGGTGAGCGAACTCGAACTGCAGCCCACCGCCTACCCGCCGGTGCGGGGTGAAGGCCAGCAGTGCCCCCAGATGCACGACACGCACTTGGGCGCTCGACGATAACCGGCACAGCTCGACACGCACCGCGGTTGCGAGCTCATCCATCGCCTCACTCACGCCGGCATCCCTTGCCAGGGCGGGGTGAGGCCGCGCCCGCTGACACCGCGGCGATCTCGCGCAACTGATTCATCGCTGCGGCCCAACCTTTGCTCTTGCGGCGCTCGGGGACGAACACACCCGCATAGATCCCGGACTGCTGCTCGGCGGCGACGGCCTCGGCCGCGCACCGTCTCCGAACCGGGCAGCGCTGGCACATCTGTTGCAGATAGGTCCACACCGGCTGCGCGGGCCTCCGCTCGGATGTCCAGAGCTCAGGAGCATCGGGAGTCTCGCGAAAGCACACCGCCTCGGCTCCCCAATGCTCCTCCGTAACCGCGGGCAGTGATGTCATCGCACCAGGCCCTGCATGGGCGACCGCCCGGAAATCTCGGCGATGAACCGAACCGCCATCGCCGCCACACGAACCGCGGCCGGGCGCGCCGGGTCGTCGAAGCGCACCGCCGACCACAGGGACTCGTATTCGCGCTTGAGATAACCGAACCCTTCATGACTGGACGCCAATGTCCGGCCGACCGGCCCGACATCACCGATGGCGCAGTGGCATTCCCGCGCGGCCGCCGCGTAGCGCTGCGATGCTGGCCCACTCTCGTAGAGGTCGGCAACGAACCGCAGCGCCATAGCGCCGACCTGCACTGCCTCGGCACGCGCTCTGCCGATCCGGTTGGCCCGGACCTCGTCCCAAAGCTCGTCGACCTCCTCAGCCAGCACCATCGCCGCTTCCTCGGCCGAGCAGAAGACGCCCGGGAATGCCTCCAGCGCCGCGCGTAGTTCATCACCGATCGCCAGTTCGGCATTGCGGCAACGGTCTTCGGCGTCGATGGTGGCGCAGGCGCTGAACATCAGGCGCGGAGTTCTCATGATCCGACCAGCTCTCGCACCGGGTGGAGCAACGCCATGCACCCCGCGCAGGCGTCATCACCGGGAACGCTGGGGGACCCACATACCGTGCACGCTGCGGTGCACGTCCAGCACGCCATCTGTCCCTCGATGCGTACCGGGTCAACGGGCAATCGCCCACACATCGGGCAGGTAGCGAACACCGATGGCACCGCACGGCGGCGATGACCAGCGGCCACTCCGTTGTGCAGGCCCAACGCGCACGCCGGGGCGGCGACTACGGCAGATAAATCAGCTTCTCGGGTTGATTCGGCTGTAGAGCAGCCGCTACCCTGAGTATGACCGTGCAAAGTCAACTCCTCTCAGTGGGAGACCCGGGACGCAGAAGTTGCGGTCTGTCGTCCTAACCCAGATCAGCCCTCCGTTTTCGCCGGGGGGTTGGTCTATTTCTGGGCCCGGGTCATCGCTATGAAGATGTCCGATTGACGGCTCCTGGGGTCAGCGCCCGGCTCCGCCATCGCTCACAGAGGCAGCGGCATCACCTCATTCGCCAACCGTGGAGCGTGCTGCGCGCTCATCACCGCCGCCCTCGTTTATCGGTGCAGCCCTCGACGTGGCGGCGCGCTTGCTCGGAGGCCACTGACGGCCGCGCCCAATACACCGTGCGGCCGCGGCTTTCCACGCGTTCGACGACTCCATGTCGACGCAGACGCACCAGCGTCCGGTAGACACCTGACTCGACCGCCCACGCACCGAACCCAGCCTCAAGGGCCCGGTGCCGGAACTCCGCCGTCGAAATCGCCCGCCCGGCAGAGCCGTCGATGACAGCCTGCAGGAATGCACCCAACTCGGCCCTCGGTTCATCGCCGAGGTCAGGGGCGTGATGAGGCTCCCACTGGGCCGTCGCAGTCTGCATTTCTGTGGTCCGGCTATCCGGTGGGTGCGTGCGCGGACATCGCCAGGGTCAGCGGCAACACCAGCTGTGCCTCCGCTGCACCCCGCGTCGGCGTGTAGTCCGCCAGCTCGATCACCTCGGCGCCGACTCCATCACTGCCGCTGCTGTCACCGGCCGGCTCTGGGGCGTCAACGTCCTGCACACCCTGCGCGTCACCGACGCTCTCAGAGCACGCATCACCTGCGGCACGGCGAGACAGGACCTGCGCCACTTCCGCTCCCGGTGAGCGCGCCGGACCGATGTCCAGGCCGGCGATGATGCGTAGTTCCTTGCGGTTGCGTTTCAAGCCGGGGCCTGGCGCCAGCCGATATCCGCCCCAGACGCCATGCTCGGGCTGCGGATCCAGGGTTAGGGCGCGCAGGGCGCAACGGGACTGATAGAAGCACGACCAGCAGTCCGCGGCCGCTTCAGCGTCGGGCAGCTGCCCCTCGGGGAACCAGCGCTCGGGATCACCCTGGAAGCACGGGGTCATCTGCTCGGGTTCAGTGTCACGCATCTGGTGTTTGGTCACCTTGTGCATGGGGGCGCCTCCATCGTGGTGAAGGCGCTGATGAGCGCAGAGTTGGGCACGACAAAGCTCCTCATGTGTCAGAGATTGGTGATCGCCGAAGCGTCGGGGCGTCCAGGCGCGACGAAGACAGCACTTCCTGGTGCGCGGAAATGGTTCCTGTGCAAGCGAATTCGTGATCGAGATTCGTTCCCCGGGTTCGGCTGCTGACGGCCTGCTGGCCGCTTGAGTGCGAACGTGTTACCCGGGGGTGGTTACCAGTGACTCCTCAGCGGGCGCTCCCTCCGGTCTGTGTGACCTAACGCCCCGAACGTATCAAAGCACCGAACACGTTGGCAACATTTACCGAGAAGTCGTTGTGTCGTGCACTTCTGATAGTCGCCTGACCAGTGACATTGCATATGAGCGCTCGGATACCGGGAGCTGCGGAATCAAAGGTGCCAACAAAGTCAGCGTTTGCTCGACGCGACCCTGAATCTCCGTGAACATCGCGAGACGAGCTGACTCGGCCACACCGTCGGCTCGCGCCATCTGCACCGCACTCTCGGCAAATCCCAGGACCGCCTCCGCCATCTGCAAGGTTGCGTCAGCCGCTGGCGGCACCACCCCAGCCCCGGATGTCTCACCACCGGTGATTGCCTCCCGAAGGTCTGATTCGGGAACGCCGTATAGGTCGGCGAGCACCGGACGTAGCGCCGCCGGCGGGGAGTACTTGCCGAGCTCCCATCCCGAGACCGCCGAGGGTGCCACATTGATGCGCTTGGCCAGCGCAGCCTGGGTGAGGCCGGCCGCGATCCTGAAGTGCTTGAGCTCCCAACGCTGCCGCGCCGGCATCTCCAGAAAGTCGACGAGATCGCCACCGAAAAAGTCCACGATCTTGGTCAGCAGCTTCAGCGACGGCGTGGAACGACCGCTATAGAGACTGCTCAGCGTCGTTGGAGTCACGCCCAGGCCGGCGGCGATCGCCTTCTTGGTCATCCCCGCCTTGTCGCAGGCCTCGCGAAATGCTTTGGCGGAGAAAAAGTCAGAAGTATTGTCTGCCATCAGCGGGTCATCCGACCCGGGCAGTCACTGCCGAAGCCGACCAACCTGGTCGCACAGGGAACCGTGGCGCCAGACCGTGACTTCACGAGCCGTGAAGCCTTCAGTAGCCATGGATCGCGGCAGCGCTGCCCTGATCGCCAGCGACATACCTCCCGGCCGCGGCGCGGAGGTCCTCGGCATGTTTGGCGAAGTGTTCGGCCACCGCGGTCCCCGAGGCCAGCATGGCCTGCTGGAACTCGCCGACCGCAGCCGTGAACTCCGCGCCCACCGGTCCGTATCCGGTCTGCATCGCTGCAAGCAGCTCGGCGTCGGGCTGGACGTTGGCTGCAACCTCGGAGGCCACCAGATCGTTGGCCGCCGCGAACTGCAGTATGTCCTGATCATCGACGCGCAGATTCATGGCAAAAAGGCTATAGCTGTAACTCAGCTGCAAGCAAGACCACCCAAAGCGGGCTCCACCAGTATGAACAGGCGCCACGCAGCGCCGGACGCTGATCACGAGTGACTTGACCACCAGGTGTACAGCTCCGCGAGCGCGCGATCAGTCGGCGCTCCGCGCGCCACTACCAGCAGCGAGCGCGCTGTGTCAGTCCATGCCACCGTTGAGGCCTGGGCGTCGAGACCGCAGACCAAGGTGCCGACCGGTTGGCCGGCACCACTGCGACGCCACGGCCCCGGCGACTGGATGTTGCCGGGGCAAACCACCACATCAAGACCCTCGACGACGCTGCCAAAGGCTGCATCGAGGTCGGCGCGCTCAGTGATCGCGGTGTAGGTCGAGGTAGCGGGCCCGCCCGGGTCCAAGTTGCGCGCACAATCGACCGTGGCCGCCGCCGACGGCGCAGGTTCGACGGCAGCGCACGCCTGCGAGGGATACCCAGCCGGCAGCAGTGCCATCACCTGATCGGCCTCCGACTCATCGGAGCTGGTATCCACCGCGGACTCCTCGACCGCCACCCGCGGGCTGTCGGCCGCGTCCTGCGAAGATCCGGGAGAGCGGACCATCAGCCACCCGCCGGTGACCACCGCGGCAACCACCACACCGGCGGCGACGCCCGCCCACAGCAAACGTCCCCCCCAACGTGGACGCGTCGGCGAGTCGTAGAATCGCTGCCACGGGTTGTCCCCGTGGGCGGGTCCAGGAGAGAGTCCGGCCATGCCTGCCAGTATGACCGATGTTACCGCAGCAGTGGCTCTGGAGAACGCGTGTCCACACTGCCAGCATTGAAGTCATGACCAACCCGCTCCAGACAATCCTGGCCGACCCGGAATTACGCGTGTGGCCCACCCGGAATCACACCGCGGAACCGGACGGGACGCACGATCTGGACGCGCAGAACATTGCCGCAGAAAGCAATGATCAGACCGGTTCGCAGGTAGGCAAAGATGTGGACGCTGAAGCGGCTATTTCGCGTATAAACGCGTTACTGGAGCCTGCGTCAGAATTCGACAGGGCGACCAATACCGCGCCAAATCTGCAGCCCGCCGCTGAGGTTGTCGAATTTAATACCTCGGCGCCTGCAGATTACGCTCCCGACCCGGACGCACAATCTGGCGCGGACTCTCAGTCTTGTCCTTCGGAGGAAGGCACCACCTCGCCGCGCGGGTTCGACGATATCGCCGCCAAACCGAATGCTGTCGCAGACAGGGTTGCGCAATTCCGGGAATGGCTGAGCGCCGGCGGCTGGAAGAGTCCTAAAACGCTGGGTTCGGTCGCCGCGGTCGCCGTGGTGCTGGTGACTATCGCGTTGTCAGGCTCCGGCACGGACCCGGCGGCACCGTCGGCACAGATTGCCGCCGAGCCGCCTCCGATCGCCCAGAGCTCGCCGGGGCCTGCAGCTGCACCAGTAGGTTCCGACGTCCCCTTGGGCCCCGAATCGGTGTTGTCGGCGACCGCCCGGTGCCCGGCTCCCAGCTCGGATCCGATGAATGCCCTGCGCCCTGAGAGCACGCAGCCCTGGGTGTGCGTCCGGGCCTGGCAAGTCGACGGCCAGCTACTAGAGATTGTCTTCGACCGGCCCTATGTCATCAGCTCGGTTGGGATCATGCCCGGCGCAAGCACTGAGGTCGACGGTCAAGACCAGTGGGTCAAGTACCGCACGGTCAGCCGGCTCACGTGGAGCTTCAACGACCCCGCTCGAACGAAGGTCTCCCAGACAACCGGGGATCGCCGCGAACTCATGGTCACTCCGGTCGCCGCGACAGGTTGCAGGTCCGCTCCGGACTGTCCCGTAATCGCCTCGGCGGTCACCATCACCATCGAAAAGACCAGCGAGCCGTCCAACCCGGGCAGTCTGCAGTCTCCGGGATCAGGTCTGGGTGCGGACTACACGGCATTCGCAGTCAGCCACCTGGAAATCGTGGGGCACCCGGCCGGCTAACCGCCGGCGGGCCTCAGCCGCTAGCCATGTTACCCATCCCCGTTGCCGTCATGGCCGCATACCTGCAACCGGGCTCGGTAGCACGTTATCTACGCAGCTCAGCTAGATCGGCAGCAGACCACCCATGCCTGAAAGCCATGAAGCTGGCCGTGTTGGACTCCTCGCATGCCAGCCGGGCGTGCTATCCAGAATGCTAGCAACTTATCAGCTAACGACCCGTGTCAGCGTCTCGGCTCCTCGCTTGCCTCCGGCCGCTCAGTGCCGAGCGTAGCACATGGTGTCAAGCATAGCGAACGATTCATATGCCGCTACCGCCTCGGCCAACCCCGGAGTCGCCAAGGTGAGCTCCTCTGGAAAACGACCGGCACCAGCGGCATCGTCTTAAGCGTGAGCTTCCGACCCACCGCCGCAGACCGACTCCACCGAGCCTGGGCCCGCCGCCATGCCCACCGCCGTACCGTGCAGCGGGCGGCTACCGTCACCTGCCTAGCGTTGGGCGCCATCGGTGGACTCGGAACGTTGGCGGGCGCTTGCTCCCCCGACACCTCTGTCACGGCCGAGCAGATGGCGGTCACTCTCAATCGATCGGTAGCAGTCGAAGGCTTCGCCGATGCCTTCATCAACGCCTATCTCAGCGGCGCTAAAGGCCCCACTGCGCTGCCGCTGACAGCATTCACTTCCGTCCCCATCACCGCACCCCCGGTGCCAGTGAGCGTGATCAAGACAGCCCCCTGGTCAGCCCGGCCACAAGACAGCGGCTACGCCAATATCGACTACTGGTCGGTCGTGATCGGCGCCTTCGTCAAACCGCTCGGCAAATCGCCGCAGCTGTGGTTCTACCAAGTCCCAGTCGCCGTCGTCGATGGAGCACCGCGGGTCACCTCGGCCCCCGCATTCCTCAACGGGCCACCCCCCGGATACGACCCCGAACTGGCCTACCCCGTCGACGTCCTCGCCCACAGCGACCCAGCCGACACCGTGACGGGATTCCTCGAATCCTGGCTGTCTGGAACCGGTGACATCACCCGCTACAGCACCGCCCCCGGCATCAGCGCCTTCCCGGAAACCCCATTCACCCGAATCACCAGTACCTCACTCAAATCCACCACCGAAATACCCACCCGACCTGCCGAGGGATTCAGCACACAAGTACTTGCCACAATTACCGCACAGGACCGAGACCGAATAACTCAAACACTCAGCTACCCACTGACAATCTCCTACCGCACCAACAAATGGTTTGTCACCGATATCGACCTCGCACCAAAACTCGGAGGACGACTGAGTGAAACCGCCGCAACCACCGCGGCCAACACCCCGACTACTACGCCGCCCTATTCACGACCGACACTCCCGCGGTAATTACGGCCACCGACAACAGCCCGAAAGGAACAATAACCATGAGCGGAATCACGCAAGTACTCTTGAACCTCTCCACCGAGGTCCGCGGAATCATCATCGCAGTTATCACCATCATCGCCCTCATAATGAGCGCGGTCGTCTTCGCACAATCACGCGGATCGGTCACCAAAGTGCTCGTCGTTCTCGCCTCATCGGTCGTCGCGGGAATCGTTGTGTGGCAGCTGCCCGACCTCATCCGCCTGGGCGTCAGCGACGCGCCCAACCTCACCGGCATCAACAGCCGCTACTGAGCCCGCCCCCTATGAGCTCGACCATCGACGTCACCGTCTACACGCTCGCCCGCAAATTCCCCAAGCTGATCGGGAAGTTCGCGAACGGCAAACCGGTACCCCTAGGCCCCTATACCTATCTGCAGGTCGCAACCCTCATCGTCGGCGTCGTCACACTGCTGACGATCGTCGGCGTGTTCGACCCGCCCAAGCTGCCCGCCTTGTTCGTCGGAGCCGCCATCATCGGCCCCACTGTGGTCGCTGTACGCCGCATCGGGTTCAGCATGGCGCGTACCAGCTCGCGGATGATCTGGACCAGCCGAGCGTGGACACAGCGCAAGCCACTGAGCACCGGCGGCCGCGAAATCACCGCCCCCCATTCCGGACGGGCACCCCTGACCCCAACTGGCGGCCGCCGTGACGTCTTCGAAATGGACACGACCCACTGATGCTGAAACTGACCCAACCCACCCTCGCGGTCACCGGGAACCTGCGCTGGACCCTCACTGGCGTCGTCTACGCCGAGTGGCTACTGTCCCCGCGGCCTAACGGCCACGAACGCCCCAGTGACAGGCGCGAGGTCGTCAAAGACCACCGCGACCTGTTCACCGATATCCCCGAGACCATCTTGACCACCGTGGTCGCGCCCCTCGACGTCGCCAGCATCGCCGCCCGACTTACCGCCACAGCCCGCACAGACAGCCAGCACTCAATCGGCTCGTTCCTCCAACGACACCCCGACTACACAGTCGAGGCGTCGGCACAGCTCAACGCGATAGAACTGCAGGCTCGGCCCCCCCACGAACGGATCATGTGGCTGTCGGTTCCGCTGTGCGGACCGTCGCGCACCGGAGACCTACCTTCTGATTTCATCCCCTCGGACAAACACCGCGAGCAATTCGACGCCCTCGCTGACGAGATCCGACGCAAGATCCCGGCCTCGTTCGCACCCACCGCGGTCAATGCCACCCAGATGCACTGGCTTTGGGACCGGGCCCATACCCGCGGCCTCGCCCTGGACCACACCGCCGCCGACCCATCGGCACCGCGTCCCTTTCCCCACAACCGCACCACCACCACACGGCGGGGACGCATCCGCGGGTTCCGACTCTCTGGAGAACTCGACGAGACTCTGGCCACCGACGACCGCAAGCGTCGCACCCTGACCCGCGCGATCAAGACCTACTACACCGACAGTGAGCTCGCCCCGTCCTACCAACAGTTTCTGGTCGTCGACGACTTCGCTACCCGGATGCCCTGGCCAGGCGTCGCCGACCAGATCTTCGCCGTCCTCAATCATTTCGAGGGCGCTGGCATCGACTTCACCATCCACACCCGCAAGCGGGACCGATCCGAAGCGCTGGCCGCCAACGCGCGAGCTCTGCGCCAACTCTCCGAGCAGATGGACGAACGCAGCGACGAAGTCAGCTTCGCGCAGAACTTCCTGGTCCACCGCGGACAACAACTGGCCCAATACGACAATCACCTCGAAAGCAGGCCCTCGGAAACCGAAATCCAGTTCTGCCCCATCATTGCGATCTCCGCGCCCAGCTTCGAAGAGCTCGAGGACCGCTCGCGCGAGGTGATCCGCACCTTCAATAGCACCGGCGTGAAACTGGTCGCCCCCTACGGCGCCCAAGCCGAGCTCTGGGCCGCCAGCCAACCCGGATATCCCGAGACCCGCGCGCGCAGCGACTACACCCATTTCATGCCGACCGACACCTTCGCCTGTTTCATGCCGGTCACCGCACCGCAGATCGGCGACGACTCCGGCCCGTTGATCGCAACCAACCGGCTCTCCGGCTTCCACGAGCCCGTGCACTTCGACCTACTAGGGGCCACCGAGCGCGACAAGTCCGCCAGCTTCGCCATGACCGGCGACCTCGGTTCGGGTAAGTCCGTGGCCCTCAAGGTGATCTCAGGGATGGTCGTCGACCTCAGCGGACAGGTGTTCGCCGTGGACCGTTCCAAACTCGGCGAGTACCTGCTATTCGCCCAGGCGGTGGCCAACGCGGTAGTCATCGATCCGGCAAACCCCACCTACACCATGGACCTGCTGCGCGTGCTGCCTACGGCCGACGCCGCCGAACGCATCCTGCCGGTGTTGATGCGGTTGTTCCAGATCAAAAGCGGATCCCCAGAGGCGGCCCTGCTCTCGGATCTGATCGAACCCAACTACCGGGCCCGCCACCGCATCCGCGGCCTGCCGGACCTGGTGAACCACACCATCGCACTGGCCCGCGACCACACCACCAACACCCCAGCGATCGAAACGCTGGCCGGCCAGCTGCGGTTCTGGTCGCAACGCACCTACGCGCGTGCACTATTCGCCGACGACCTACACCCACTACCCCTCGACGCACCGATGGTCGTGCTGCGCACCCACAGGCTGCAGCTGCCCGCCGAAGAAGAACAACCCGCCGACGACCCGACCAAACTGTTCGGCGAGGTGATCTACGCCCTCTACGCCACCATCGCCCGAGAGGCGTTGTTCGCCAGCCAAGCGCGATTCGGTCTCCTCGTGCTCGACGAGGCCCTGCACCTGACGCGTTCCGTCGTTGGCCAATCGATCATCAGCGAGTTCGTCGTCGATGGTCGCAAACACAACGCCGCCATCGGCATCGCCTCCCAGGATCCCGCCCACTTCGGTCGATTCCGCCGACTCATCCCGACGCTGTTCATGTTCCGGCAGAGCGACGAGGTGTTGGCAGCCGACAGCCTCAAGATGGCCAGCGAGGACGCAGCAGCCGACCATCTCGTGCAGCAGATGACCCGGTTTAGCCCTGGTGAGTGCTTCATGAAGGACCTCAAGCAACGACTCGGCTCGGTCAAGATCGCCCTACCGGCGCATCCCGACCGCGCTCGCGCGGTGCTGACCACCCCCACCCGAGAAGCGATCGCGTGAACTCCAGAATTCGCAAATCCGCCCGCCGGCTGACCTTGCTGCTGACCCCAGCTGCTTACAGCCTGATCACGGCTGCCCCAGCGTGGGCCGCAGTGGGACTAGGCGTCGGGGCGTTATGGATCGGGGTGACCGACGGCGACGGCGTGCCGATCGGCACCTATGGACTGTCGTTGGACAACGGAAGCCTGACCAACCCGCAGGCTGCACCCTCAGCCATGGTCCACCACTGGCTCTACAGTGTGTTTCTCACCATCATCGGTCTGGCCCTGTGGCTCATCGACAACGTGCTCAGCTTTCAGTGGCTCAGCATCATCGCCACCCCCATCGACTTCGTCGGCCAGAAGGTCGCCGCCCTGGTGGTCAGCCCCGCGGTGCTGCTCTTCGTCGCGACGCTGGCCGCAGGTTTCATCGCCGTCAACGTCCTGACCGGCAAGCTGAGCCGCGCGGCCGTACAGATCGGCACCGCGGTGATCCTCGCGCTGCTCGCGGTAACGCTGGGCAGCAAGCCCCTCAGCGACCTTGTAGGCCCCGGTGGCGGACTGGCCATGGGCCGCGACATCGGCATCGACCTCACCACTGAGCTGTCTGGAAAGTCCTCCACAGGGGAGCAAGCGCTCTCCGACTTCACCACCTCACTGGCCGACAACTTCGTCCGCACCCCCACCCTGGTATGGAACTTCGGCGCTAATCTCGACGCCGCCCCCTACAACTGCGGCAGCGCTTGGTCAGCCGCCGTGCAGGTCGGTGACATCGACACGGTGAAGGACGCCGTACAGGGCAGCTGTCCCGGCGGCGAGCAGCTGCATCAGTTCGCGATGAACGACTCCAGCAGTAAAGGCGCCACAGCGCTGATGTCGATCCTCTTCGCGCTGTGCGTGCTGGCCGTCTTCGGCTACCTCTGCTACCAGGTCGTATTGCTGGCCCTGTCGGCGTTGTTCTGGGCGATCGTGGCGATCGTCGCCCTCATCGCCGGAATGGTCCCAGGATCACCACAGGGGTTAGCCATCAAGTCCGCCCTCGATGCAGTGTTCGCGATCGCCGGAATGACCTGCTACGTCGCCATTCTCGGCCTGACCGGCGCGCTCACTTCCGCCATGTTCACCCTCGCCGGAGACGATGTGATCATGGCGATGCCGCTGGTCTCGCTGCTGCTGGTAGCCCTTGTGCTGGCACTGCGCAAGGTCGGAAACGGCCTCGTCGCGGTCCGAAATCGCGCCGCCCAACGGGCAGCCTCATTCGGCGGGGGAAGCGACGCCCTGGGGGGCAATGGGCTCACCAGTCAGAACAACAGCCCTGGCCTCCTGGACCGCCTCGATCCCCTCACCGCGGTCCCCCATGCCACGCACACCCTTTCGGCGCGGAGCAAGAGCGCCGCCACGACCGCCGCGAAGCTCGGCGTGGCTACCGCGGCACCAGAGGTCGCCCCGTTCATCGGGGCCGCCGACGCGCTGATGTCCAAGCAAGCCGCCAGTCAACAACGCAGGAAGCGCACGGAATCGACTGCGGCCGAGTCCCGCTCACCTCGGCCCCCGCGGCAATCCCACGGGCGCCCGCAGTCCGCCACCTCGCCCCCGAGCATCGGCTCAGCAGACCTGACCGGTGAATCGAACGCTGAGAGCACGTCCCGATTCGCACCCCCGGCCGCGCCACCTGACACGCCGTCGAACCCCGCTTCGAGCGCCGAGCCCAGCCCAGGCCCGCGCTCCCCCACCGCGGCGTCCACGTTGTCTCAGCTCACCCAACCCCCGGCGGACAACGGTGCATACACACCGACAGGGTTGCCCGCGCGAGAGCACCGCTCAACCGGGACCGACGCCGCATTCCTCATGGCCAGACCGGCTACCGTCGAAGAAGCTCAGAAACGATTCCCAGCCCTGTGCGGGCATCTGACCACACGCGGGGACTACTGCATCAACCCTGCGGACACCTGCCCTCATCACCCGCGGCGCACCAGCGCGGCGCCCGCGATGCACCCGGCCCTGGCCGACCTGGCGCGCGGCGACGGCGGCTCAGCCTCGACCCCGGACGGTTTGGCGAGACCGGCCGACTCGCGCGACGTGCGCACCGAGTTGATGATGGGCAACGCTTCAGCCGACCGGCAACGATGACCGCCTTGACGAAACTGACCCTGGCCGCGGCCGCGGCCGGCGTGATCGCCGTCCTGGCCGCTCCCGTGCTTCTGATCGTGCTCCTGATACCCGGGCAGACCGCGCAGGACTTCTACCAGGCCTGCATCACCGCGCGGGGACCCCGCGCCACCGTGCTGGCAAACCCTCCATCGACAAACTTGAGTCGCGATGAAGTCCTGTTGAGAATCGTCGATACCGCCACAACACTGGGGTTCGGTAGACAGGGAGCAACCGTGACTGTGGCGATCTCACTTCGCGCGACCGGGTTAGCGAACGCCGCGAACCCCACCGTGCCCGACACTGTGCGCTATGCGCATAGCGCCGTCATCGACGGCGACGGTGTGGGGGCGCTTGGCCTGCCCTCTGCCTGGGGCACCGCCGCCGAACTGATGACCCCTGAAGTGTCCACCGCCCTGGCGCTCGACCGCATGGTTGACCGAGCGCCGAAATGGCGCGACACCGACCCAGCTGAGCTGGCCTCGCTGATCACCGGTATGCCCACCGAGGCCTTCCATGGCCCCGTCCAGACAGCACAAGTACTCCTTGACCAGCACCGCCCCACCGTCGAAATCGGCGCCCCGACAATGCGTTCATTGCCCTCGCCTTCGGCTACGCCCACTTCCACCGCCGTGGCCACAGCCAGCGCGTCAGTGCTCGTGTCCTTGGCCGACGCGCAGTCAGTCGCCTCCACCGCCCCCGAGGCCGCCTCCTGTGCCACAGCGCTGAGCACCCCGATCCCCGGGCTCACCGACCACCCCAACCCCGTCGGCCCGGCGATCGCCGGCGCAGCACAACGCCACACTGGCACCGCCGCACAAACCGATGGTCAGACCGACGCCGCTGCACCGCCCACCGACAGCGCCCAGTTCGTGGCCTTGGTGCTCACCGACGCTCTGCGACAGCACTTCCCGGCCACGGTCACCGGACTGCTTGAGCACGGCCACCGCGCCGACGCGCCCATCGCCGGAGACCTGATCTTCACCGACATCAGCGCCAACGAAGGGCCCCACCTCGTCGGAATCGCCGTCGACCCCACAACCATGATCACGCTGCTACCTGGCCGACTCACCCCCGAACCCATCGAGATCGGACCGGCCCGACTTATCCGGCGAATCGAGGTGCCCACACCGTGAACACAGTCCTTCCGACGCAGGGCCCGCTGGATCCCACCGGCGGCGACCTTCTCGGCGACCCCGACGGCGACGAGCAGGCCGACCAGACCACCACGACACCGCCTCCCCTCGGTGACGAGGACACCCAGTCCGGCCCCGTACCGATCCGCGTTCCCCCACTGGGGAGCGCCGCGCATCCGCCCGCCACCGGTTCCGCAGTGCCCGCCGCCACGACGAACACCGCAGCTCCGCCAGCTCCGGGCGGCCCTGCCGCACCGACGCCCACCACCACAGACACCCCCGCTGCAGCGCCAGACGCAGAATCGACGACCGACGCCGACGCCGACGCCGACGAGGGCCAAGCCATCTCCGACTCCGAACCTGAGACCGAACCCGATGCCGACACCGGACCGGAGATCCCTCAGGAAGCACTGGACGCCCTCAACGGCCTGGCCACTCTCGGCCCGCAAATCGCCTCGCCCCTGCTCAACGCAGCCACCGGCATCCCCGCCGCCGCCCTGCAAGGTGCCGGCGGACTCGTCCCCGCCCTCACCTCCGCCGTTCTGCCCCAGCTGGCGGCCATGCTCGACCAACTCGGCACCACCGCACCCCCCGGATCGCCCGCAGCACGCATCGGTACAGCTGGCGCCGACGGACTGGCTGGCGCCCTAGGATCACTGGCCGGAGATGGCAGGGCGGCCGACGCCGCGCGCGCCACCAACCAAACGCTGGCCCGCCAAGTCGGAGCATTGCGCGACGTGGAACAACAGCTCGGCGACATCCTGGGGCTGTCCTCGGCACGCACCGAAGCTGACAGAGCCAAGATCCAAGGCATCATCGACGACGTGGAAACCGCTCTCACGTCCGCCGGCGTGCAAGGCAACACACCCGAAGCCCAAGCTGCGGTGCTATCTGCACTACGCAGCGCCCTCGACGAGGCCGGCGATGTGGTCAGCGGCGCCGCCCGGGACAAACTCAGCGACGCCGAGTTCGTCCGAGAGCTGATCAGCAACTACCTCAACATTTCCAGCGAGCTCGACACCCTCCACGCCGGTGTCACCGGCAGCGGCACCGGCGCCAGCGCCGCCCGCGCCGCCCATGAGGCGCTCGGCCTGCCCTACGTCTGGGGCGGCGGCGGCGCCCTGGGCCCAACCGGGGGCGGATTCGACTGCAGCGGCCTCACCCAGTACGCCTACGCCCAGGGGTCCGGCGGGCGCATCATGCTGCCACGCACCACCTACGAACAGATCAAGGTGGGCCGACAAGTCCCGATGGGCGCGCTGGCTCCGGGCGATCTCGTGTTCAGCAACTTCTCCGCGCCGGGGGTTCCCGAGCACGTGGGCATCTACATCGGTGGCGGCCAGGTCATTCACGCACCCCAGCGTGGCCAGGACGTGCAGATCAGCTCCGTACCGTCCGGCGGGCAAGCACGGCGGGTGATGTGAGCGGAAGCCAGAAGGGTCGACCATGCCACCGTTGCGCTGGGACAATGACGCTATGACCGCCGCCGAGGAACCCACCAGCCACGATGGATTCGAGATCAGCGTCGACGAAGCGGCATATCTCGTCGAGTATCTGGACCTCATCGGGTTGCTGCCGGAGGTCCTTGCGGTCTACAACCCGATGACCAGCGCTGAGCTGGTCGACGGCTGGAAGGCTCATCAGCACCAACGGCTGACCGAGCGCGGCATCCTGACCTCCACCGGCGCCCTGCCCGAGGTTGCCGAACAGATGCGTACCCTGGCCCACTCGCAAGAAACGTTGGCGATCCGGATCACACCACTGCAGCAGGCAGACACCATGCTGAGGCTGGCGATCGCCACGCGCTACGGCCGGTTCGTCGTCGCGAGCCGCACACGCGACATTTTCCTCGTTCAGTCGGTTCCGGTAAACGCCTGGCAAGACGCCGTGCGGATGACCTTGGATACCAACCTCGGAACGGCCGAGCCGGCACCCTTGAGTCAAACGCTGCAACTCAGCGTCGCCGACGTCAACAAGATCGGCGCAGCGTCGGCAGGGGAGGTGTCCGACCTACTTACCGAGATGGGAATCCACCCCCGTGACGCGGCAGTCCTCAACGCCGCCTCAACCCCTACGGTAGCCACCGAGATCACCGCGGCCCGCCGCGTCGACGGCATTGTGCGACGCTCAGCCACCGCCGTGACGATCCTGGATACGACACACGGCCGGGTGATGGCCTGGCCGCACATTGGTCCCGATCGCAGCACATGGATCTCTTACGCCGCCGGTGAACCCCACCGACTCCGGACAGCGATTGCCGGCCTACTTGAACAGTTCGACGCCGAGTAGCCCGAACGCCAAAATCGCTGCACCGCAACGGATACGCGTCAGCAACGAGTCCTCTTGAGAAGCGCTGACACTGCATCGAGAGTGGTAAGGGTGAAAAGCTGGCCAGCCACTGCTGTCATGATTGTGCTCGCTTCCGCCGTCGCAGTAGCGGTAGGACTGCGGCGGGCCGCGGCGCCGACGAACTCGTTCCGGGTCGCCGCAGACGCGCTCCCGCCGGTCGTCATCGACCGACTCCGCCATCCCGGTGCGCCGACCTACATGGTCAGCTGGGACCGAGTCGATCGCGTCGCTCTGTGGAGGCCGGTCGAACGCCGATGAAGAGCACCAGCAACACCGACAGCGGTACCGGATTCGAATTGGCCATCAGCCTTTTGGTGCTCGGCGCGGCCGGCGGTTGGTTGGGCTACCGATACCTCTCCGATCACCCCACCGCCCTGACGTCGCTGGACTTGACCATGCTCGCAGTGATCGGGCCGGCCATCCTCGTCTCGCTGGTCAGCTGGGGCCTGGTCTGGCGGGCCCTCCGCCCGGGTGTCCCCGCCGACGATGAACTCGACCGCTGGCAGCTGCGATTCCCGGTCCGCGCGGCCACAGTGGGTACTGCTGCCGCGGCCTTTGCCGCCGCGGCAATCCTGATCCGCTGGAAACTCAGCATTGCATTCTTGCCTAACGTTGGGATCGCGGCCGCTGCGGCCATCGTCGCAGCAGCATTCACCATTGAGAACCACCAGCTCCATGGTCAGCGAGTGCGGGTGCGCAGCAATTTGATTCAGGCCCTCTACGGCCCTCTGGGACACAAGGTTCCCTCGGAGGCTGTCGTCCGCGATATTTGCTGGCAGCCGAGATCGGCTGTGCCTGAGACGATCACGATCCGCGCCAGCAGGCCGACCAACACCCGCCTCACCTACAGTGAGGACCAAACGCTCGACGACGATCCCAAGACCACAGGGCGTACCGACGCTGCAACAGTCATCCGCCGCGCCCTCAAGACTCACTGCGGGGCTCACTACAAAGTCAGCGCCGACCCATCGGGACTGCGCTTCCAGGCCACCCATCACGTCCCCGAGCAGCTCGATGAGGACCTCGCCGAGCTCACCCGCAAGGTCCGCGAGTTCTTCGGGCCCACAGCCACGGTGACCGGCAACCTGGCCTCAGGCTTCACCATTACCCACAGCGTCGCCACCAAGATGACAGGCGAGTTCCGCAAACGGGTAGCCGAGCAGAACCTCACAGAGCTGATCGGGGGAAACTGGGTCACCACATGGGACATGCAGCAGGGCACGGTGGTCTTCGCCCCCAAGCCCGACCTACCCAGAATCGTCTACCCCGCCCCTGTGCCCGAAGTGACCTCAATCGACCAGGCAATCGCCGAGTACAAGCAGACGCGCCTGCCCTACGGCATCGATCTCGACCTCAACCCCCAGGAGTGGGACCCTCTCGACGCTCCGCACACCCTTGTCGGCGGCAAGACCGGCGCGGGCAAGACGGTGTACCTACGCGCCAAGATCATGCAGGCCGCCCGCCGTGGCTGGGCAGTGGTCATCGTCGATTTCAAGGGCGGATCCTTCTCGGACCTGGCCGGCTGGCCCAACGTCCACATCATCAGCAGCGATCCCTTCGAGTCCATCGCCACCATCCACCGCATGTACAAGCTGATGGACGAACGCAACGCCAAGGCCCGCTGGAACCCCAAGAGCTGGGAGAAGAACCTGCCCTACCTGCTGGTCATCGACGAAGCCGCGCAGTTCAAGGTGATTCTGACCCGGCTCTGGGAGTCTGGCCTCAAACCCAAAGGCGGCCCCAAGGAGCCACCCACCGTCACCGAGATCGCCGAACTCGAACGACTGTCGCGTACCGCCCGTATCCACCTCGAACTGGGCATGCAGCGCCCCGATCACGACCTGATCGACACCGAGGCGCGCGACAACTTCGGCAACAAAGTTTCAGTCGGTCCGATATCGCGGATCGCCGCCGAAATGCTGTTTGAGGACAGCTATACCGGCCGCAACGTACCCCGGATCAAGGGCCGTGGAATGTCGCTGGGCACCCACGAGACGCCCCGAGAGACCCAGTACTACTTCTGCCCCGCCGCCGACACCACCAACCCCGACGAGCAAGCCGTGATTGCCTCCATGCGCCCATCCCGGACGCTGATCCCGCGCTACGTTCCTGAGCTGCCCGCCGACCTGGACTCCTGGACGAGATCGCCGACGCCCCTTGGTTCGATCTGGCCGCACGCCCGGACCTCGATCCCGCCCTTGTGAGTCGCACGATTACCCGATGGGATGGCGACGCCACGCTCGGCTTCGACACCGACACCGAGGCCCAGGAGAACCTCACCGTGTGCGCGCGTGACCTCCAGCCCAAGGATTCGGTGGTTATCGACGGCTTCAGTGGAGAGATCGACGGCATCGACGTCGACGACGACGGCACCGTCACGATCATGTGGCAGAAGGACGACGACGGACTTCTCTGCATGTCCAGCACGTCGGCGGGGTCCCACTTCGATATCACCCGCGCGCAGATCAACTCCTCTTGAGAATGCCCAGTCTGGGCCCATAGCGTCATAGCCGGACCTGGTGTACGACACCACACGACGGCTACGAGAGGAGCTCCAGCGCCATCATGTCGATCGATCTGGGCCCCTTCGGCAGTTTCCCGTTCTTCGTCGGCCCCGCGGGTGCGATCGCTAAGTCTGCATTCGACAAACTCATCGAGGAGGCGCAGGACCTGTTCGGCACCGGGGAACAGCCGCAACTCCCCGGACCCCCTCAAGCGATCTTGCCACAGTCTCCCGACGGCCAAGGACCAGCTCAAGACCGCATCGACGAGCTCAATCAGATGGTGGCTGAGCTGCAGAAGCGCCTCGACGAGCTGCACAAGGCCGGCGACGAGGCCACCTCAGCGACCGGTGAGAACTCCACCCAGGGCCGAACTGCGCATGACCAGATTGTCAGTGACGGTGCGCTACTCGGGTCCGGCCTGGCGCCGCAGGGCAGCGTGCCCGAAGCCGACTCCGGGATGCTGGCGGCGATGCAGCAGCAGATCGACGAGCTCACTCGAAATGTCGAGGACAAAGCTACGGCCGCCAATGGCATCGCCGACAGCCTGCGCGACATGGGCATGGGCATGCCCGGCCTCGGCGGCCTCGGCGGTGGACCTGGCATGGGCATGCCCGGGCTCGGTGGAGGTATCCCCGGCTTGTCCTCGTTGGACGGGGGCGGGATGGATGTCCCTGAGGTCAGTTCGCTCGGCGACAACGACGCATTGCAGCCTCCAGAGGTGGCATCGACCTCAGATGACGCACTTGCTCCACCTGAAGTGGGCGCCGCGGGTATGGCCGCTCCAGAGGTCTCCCCCGGGCCGGAACCCATGCCAGTAACCGCGGCGCCAGCGGCGCCGGCACCAGCGCCCGCGCCGCCGCCGGCAGAGGCGCCCGGCGAGCCCGCCGCAAGCACCTCCGAGACATCCAGCGAAATCACGCTGCCGTCCGGCCAGGTTGTGACCGCACCGAACCCGCAGGCCGCCGCCGCGGTACGGAATGCACTCAACCGGCCCGCCGGCGCCGGCGACGTCGCTACTACCGCCTACACGGGCACCGACGTCGAATTGCCCACTGACGGTGCTGATCCGGGCCGCAAGATTGACCCGTCTGACGTCAAGCCCGGCGATATCGTCGTCTTCGACGACCACACGGCCATCGTCGCCGGCAACGGACAGCTCATCGGGCCTGACGGCAAGCTTGAACCCCTGGGCATCATCAATGACAGCCCCGGGTTCAAGGGCTTCTTCCGCCCCACCGAGGACGCAGACGACCTCGCAGCACCCTCATCGGCCACGATTCCCGCAGCCCCCACCACCGCCGCCCCGCCGCCGACAACCACATTGTCGGCCGCCGTCCCCGATGACGGTGAACCCGACGAAGCCCCTGCTCCTGCTGCTGATCCCGGATTCGGGCTGTCGACAGTCCCGCCCACCCATGAGCGTTGAACAGGCTGTCGACGACTATCTCGACGCCGCGCGAGACATCCTTGGAACCACGCAGCCACCCACGGTCCCCGGCGCCCCCAGCAGGGTCGAGACCCTGCCCAACCCGGAGTGGACTGGAAACGCCCACGAGGCTGCAATCGCAGCGACCCGCACATTGCAGCTGGCCCGCGACCGGCTACAGGCCGCGGCCGCCAATGCCGCCGGCTACACCGAGTCGGCCAATCAGATTGCCCAGCAGGCAGCGCTGGACCTAGACGCCATCACCTCGGAGTGGGCCACTACCAAAAACAGCATCGCCGCGATGCCACCCGGCCCCACCCGCGACGTAGCCCTACTGACCGCTGCCCAGCAGCGCATCGCCGAAGTGGTGACCCTGATCTCGGCAACCACCGCACGCTACAACGAGGAAGCCGCCAACCTGCGCGCAGAGATGGCTGGCCTGCCCCAGCCTGACACCACCCACGGCGGCGAAACCCTTCCGGCACCGGCCCCGAACACCCCCCCGTCGCCCACTGCCCCGCCGCCCCCACCCACCGAGATGCCGCCACCAACGATGGACGCCGCAGCGACGCCGATGCCGGGGGCACTGCCGGCGATGGCCTCGCCAGCCAGGGCCGCGCCGGCGGCCACGGCACCTATGGCCACTGCCCCCCGCCGCGGCCGTGAGCCCGCTGAGCTCCCTGGGATCGCTGGCCCCTTCGCAAACCAACCGCCGCGGCGCAGCTGTCACTCCACAGCCCGGCGGCGGAAACCCGCTACGCGGTGATTTCGGCGCCTTGGGAAAACTGACACCAGACTCCACCCCGGGCGAAGTCTTCGCCGCGGTCCTCGCCGAAGCCAAGGCCCGCGGCTACACCCTTGAAGAGGGATTGGCCTGCGCCGCGACGATGCTGCAGGAAAGCTCCGGCAATCCCCGCGCGGTCAGTAGCAACGGCCTATGGGTGGGCCCCTTCCAGCAGGACACCAGCTACCCGGGACGTAGCGACCCCAATACCGCGATCGCCGAGTTCTTCAACCGCCTCGACGAGAAGCGCGCCTCCGCCGGCGCCAGCAGCGACATCTGGAAGAACATCTTCTGGCTCCAACAACGACCTGGTATCTCCACTGCCGAGGAAGCTTTCTCCGGCGGCCGCCAGGACTACCTCACCGAGATCCAGAGCCAGCTACCCCGCGCCACGCAGATGTACCGGGATCTGTCCGTCGTCCAAGAGCGAGTCCGTGCATGAGTATCCAAACCGCAATCGACGCCTACCTGCGGGACGCCCGCGAACTACTAGGCACCGGAGCCGCACCGGGCAACTCCCGGCGCCCGCGCACTGACATGCGCCCGGCCCAACCCCAATCCTGGATCGGGTCAGCCGCCGACTCTGCTGGCGCCACCGCCGACCGCCTCGACAACGACCGGGGAAAGCTCGGTAGCGCCCACGACCGAGCTACCCAAGCCCTCGACGCGGCAGCCAGCATCGCTCACGACGCACACGCCGGAATGACGACCATTGAGAACGCCTGGCACAGCGACAAACTTGCCCTCGGACCGTTCTCCAACACTCCCCAAGGCCAGGCCGCTCTCCTCCAAGCCGGGATGCAGCGTGTGTCCGAAACGCAGTCGTTGGTCTTCGGCGTCACCACCCGCTTCGGAGACCTCGCCACCAATGTCGGCGACGCCATCACCGAACTACCGACCCCGCTCGACGCAGAAACCTCCACACCCCCTGAAGACACCCCAGCCGACGCCGACGAAGACTCGGGAGCCGACGAAGACAGCAGCCAGACCGCGCAGACCGAAGAATTCAACGCGCTGGGCGGCCCACTTGAAGACGAACCCACTACATTCCCGTCATCAGCGACCGATGCCGCCCCGATAACCACGTCCGCCGGACTCGGATCCGGATCGCCCATGGAATCGCTGCTCAGCAGCATGGGTTCCGGCGGCACGCCTTCGATGGGCCAGCTCCCCCTCAGTGGTGGAGTGCCCGGCGGCGGCGCCGCCGGACTGTCCTCGCTGCTGCAGCCGCTCATCGACGCCGCCGGATCCACCGACAGCACATCAGAGGGCGACGGCAGCGCCGAAGACGACAACCACGCCGGCGTCGCGTGGAACGGCACCGAGGCCCAGCGGGCGATCAAGACCGCCGAACAGGCGCTGGGACTGCCCTACGTGTGGGGAGGTGGCGGCACCGCGGGTCCATCCGGCGGCGGCTTCGATTGCAGCGGCCTGACCCAATGGGCGTTCGCCCAGGCCACTGACGGCCGCGTCGTCCTGCCTCGCACTACCTACGACCAGATCAACATGGGACAGAACGTCGCCCCCGCCAACATCCGCCCCGGTGATCTCGTGTTCAGCAACTTCTCCGCCCCTGGCGTGCCTGAGCACGTCTCGCTCTACGTCGGCGACGGCAAGATCATCGAAGCCCAGCAGACCGGCGTCCCCGTCAAGTACTCCGCGGCGCCCACGGGCGATATCGTCGTCAGGCGCGTCCTGTAAGCCAACGCGTGTTCCCCAGCGTCTCAGCGTTGAATCCGACCGCGCCGATGCGCACGGAAGTACTCCATGGCCTCAGCGCGGGTCTTGGCACTTGCCGGCGGCGCGACTTCCCCGGCGACGGCGGCCGAGGTACAGCGGTCCTGGGAGCGAGGGGCCGCCACAGGAATCCGCGGCAACTCACGCAGCCGAACAGCCAGGAATCCAGCAGGCCGCAGCAGGGAATCCGGCCACGTCCTACCCGTTCGCCGCATGTCAGCATTGAGCGCATCGACGATCTGCGCACCAGTCCAGGTGTCCAGGTCTAACCCCGATCGGGTGAGAACCTCGCAGATCTGGCCGGGATGGACGGTATCGAGGCCTCGGCAGCGGGAGATGACACGCGCGGCAAGCAATTGGAGTTGCAGCGGGCGGGGTTCGCCCCGCCCCGCGGTGTCTGGTTGGGGAGAATTCGTCGACGTGGGCCGGCAACGGCCCTTTGGTGAGTTCTTTCCAACGTGAGTTACCCGCCTATCCCTACGGGATGGCGGTAGGTCGCAAACCGCCACGTTATCCACAGGCCTGCGCCGGCTCACCAAATGCCACACCGACGGCCGCCGATACCGCTGAGGGGACGCCATCGACCCGGTGCCGCGACGAACTTCCACAGCAAGACCGGCTTTAGCGAGGACCGCGCGCACGGTCGTCACACTGCGCTGGGAGCATCCCGCAGCCTTGGCCGCGGCCGCGTTGGTTACTGCGCAGTGCCGGCCAGTCGCGTGATCGGCGCGCGCGGCCAGCGCCACGCAGACCTTGAGCAGCATCGACTGGCTCAGGTTCACGCGCGTGAGAACCGCAGAGCCAGAGGCCGTTTCGGCCCAACAATCCACTTCCTCGATCCAGCCGGCGCGGCTGGTCCACATCGATGTCGTGGGTGAAGTCGCTCCGGCGACGACGATCCATTGCCGCCGCTGTTCCCGTTGCTTGATGCGAGCTATACGAGCCGACACCGGCGGTCTGCAAGCATCGGCGAGATCACGAAACAGCGCGCCATCGTGTCCGTGCAGTAGGCGTGCGCTATCGTGGTACCTGTCCATGGAGACAAGTCCCTTCGGGGAGGGGCGCGAGCCCACCGAGTCGAGGGCCAACTCGACTCGAAAACTTCAGATTCGAAGCCCTCGGTTGCCGCCGGGGGCTTCGAATGTTTGAAGGCGGCGGGTTCGCGCCGGACTATTCAGGTGTGGTGCCGACTGGTCAGATACGTGCTCCGCCAATGAGTCTCAGGTGGAGTGTTGTCTGGGGTCGACAGGTGATGTGGGGTCTCTTCTCCTTTCGATGTGACCGCATGCCAGACACGGCCAGCCGGGATGCTGGCCGGTACCGATCGTCAGGCCCAAGGCGCGCGTCATCGTGAGGTGTACCGGAGATCCGGCAACCCGTCGCTACGGTCGTCGAATCACGCCATCACAAGTGCTGGCGTGAGAGGTGTTGTAAAGAAAGGGGATTCGCGCGTGAATGTTGGTGATGCGCTACCGAGCGGGTCGTCCCATGCAGCCTCCGGTTGTCATTGGTGTGTCTGGAGGGATCGTTGCACGGCCCGCGCGGGTATCCGCGCATCGACACGCGGATACCCGCGCGCGAGTACTACGACGGAGAAACTACAGATTCACGCGCGACGGCCCCCGATGGGGCTCACCACGCGGCGCCGGCGGTCAGGCCACCGCGGTCGGGGTCGAGGTCAACGCCCTCAGCAGTAGAGCCTGCACTTCAGAGATCCCGTGCTCGCGCGCGAGAGCGCGCACCGATTCACGGTCTTCGGCCAGGGTGACCAACGCCTCTGGCGACATCAGCGGTTGACAGGCCTCAACGATCAGTTCCTGGACACTTTTCTTATTGAACCCAGCGGCCACCGCGGCCGCGACATCCGCTTCCCGCGGCAGCAGCCGCAGGGCCATCTGGGCGGAGCGCTTGCGTGTCTCGGTCCCCCGGCGCGTCTTTTGTTGCCGCGTCGGGGGCACGTCTGCAGCGACCTCGCCTGGAGCCGTATCCAAAGTGGTCGTCATCGCGTCCTCCTCCGCTGAGCTCGCGCGGGTAGCCGCGCAAGCACCACGGTAGCGCAGGATGCGCCATAGTGCGGGATTACGGTGCGAACGTGCGTCGCGTGTTGCGTGATCATGCGCTGGGGCGCGGGATGGTGCGCTGAGATCCGCCAGGATGCGCCATGGCACCGCGCAGTGTCGTACATTGTGGGGCTATGGCGACCCCCGATGGCCCACCCGGCGCCATCGACCCAGACTCGCTGCTGACCGCTGACGGCATTGCCGAGCTGGCCGGCGGCATGGTCAAGCCCAACACGGTGCGCTCCTGGTGGCGCAACGGGTCCCTGCCGTATGAGGTCTTCCCTGAACTGGGCGCCAAGTCGAACAAGCGCACCCGCCGCAGAGATGCCGAGCGTTTCCTGCGGCGCAAGCTCGGAGGCCTCCCCGCGGCTCCCCTTGCGGAAACCTCCATGGCTACGCCCACGGAATCCGACGAACCGCACGCCAACTCCTCCCCCACCCCGCCGTCGGCGAGCAGCGCCGATCTGCTCGACACGTTGGCCTCACTCAAAGCCGCGGCCGACTCGGCAATGCAGGCGCTGATCGCTGAAGCCGAACATCACGCCGAGATGGCCGCCGCTCAGGCCGCTGTCTCTCGCGCCCAGGCCGAGGCTGACACGATCCGCGCTCAGGCCGACGCCAAACGCGTCGAAACCCTCAAGCATCTGCAGAATGTGTTCCGCGGCTACGACCTGGCCCTCGCCACACACCTGCAGCCTGCCTACCCGCCGCATTTCGACAGGACCGCGGAGCAACCCCACACTCCCCAGCGCTGATCGCACCGCGCCGCATCGCCGCCCCACGCAGGTCACGGCCCGTCCATCTGTCCGATTCGCGGCCACGGCCGAGGTCGCCGCGTCGGTTACGCGACGTCCCGTGCGTCGGCCAAGAGATGACCGGACGTTGGGTGCGAGCCTTGGACTATAGTCCGTGAAAAGGGCGCTGACCTGCAAAATACGGGCCTATCACGGACAATCACACGGGCAGGCGCCGGGCAGACGCCGGGCAACACACGCCCTAGAGCACGCCGATCCGCACGTCCGTGTCAACGAGCGATCATTCGCCATCAGGCCCGACCCATTACTGAGGCGTGTCAACGCCCCGACAACCATGTTGGCGTACACCGTGACTCACGCGGCACGGTACTGACGTTGATCCGCTCGCACCCACTCACGCATCCCACAGCGTCACGCCTGGCGTTGACCAGCACCGTGCGCCGTGGCACCACACGCCACAACAACCACACGAATAACAGTTCGGACTCACCCGGGTGCGTCGCCGAGAGGCCACGGACGAACAGACCTACGGTGCATGCATGACGATGACCGGACCGGCCCGAACAATCCTCGTGGCCAATCAGAAAGGCGGCGTCGGTAAATCGACCACCGTTGCCGCGGTTGCGGAGATGATCGCCACCGCCGGAAAGCGGGGTCGGCGCGTCCTGGTCGTTGACGGTGACCCACAGGCCAACGTGACCGTCGAGGACCTTGGTGTCGACGGCGACCGTGGCCAATCACTGGCCGCCACGCTGCAGTTCGGGACCCCGCTGACGCCGGTACGCGACGTGCGCACCCACCTCGACGTCATCGCTGGGGGACCGCAGCTGGCCGTCGTAGGCGCAGCAGCCAACACCATCGCCGAGAACGGCATCGACATGGCCACCAACATGCAGACCCAACTTCAAGCACTGTGCGACGCCGAAGGCTACGACGTCGTGCTGATCGACTCTGGGCCCGGAGACGTGCCCCTCCTGGACACCTATCTGTCGGTTGCGAACTATTTGCTCATTCCGACCCGGGCAGACCAGGCCAGCCTTGGCGGCGTCGAACGCCTGGCTCGCCGCTTCTGGCGAGCCCGCAAACATGGCGCGTCCATCCAACTGCTCGGCGTGCTGCTCTTCGATGTGAACCCTCGGGCTACCAAACGCAACGAGGAAGTGTTTGCACAGGTCAACGACATGCTGGCTGGTAGCGGCACAAGCCCCTTCGACATCACCATTCGATCGGCTCCGGCCGCGGCGGTGGACATGCGCACGCTGCACCGGACTGCTGGCGAGCTCGTGGCGCTCGCTCATGACGAACGGCGCAGTCGACTGACCAGACTGCGCGACAAACAGCGCCCCGAACGGGCCTTGTGGTCAAGCGACCCGACTGGACTGGCCGCCGACTATCAAGAGCTCGTGCGCCAGATCGTGTCCCGCCTGGTGAGCTATGAAGCGGCGGCCGTGGGGGAGAGGGTCGGATGAGCACGCCTACACGCCGCAAAGCCGTCTTCGACCCTAACGCTCTCGACGACGACCTCGACGATCTTTGGCCAGCCCGCCCCGCGAAGCCCCGGGATGAACCCGCCCCGGAGCCCGCCGCCGAGACCGAAGCGCCACCGAAATCGCCGCCGCAACCACCGGCAGAAGCGGTGTCGGAACCACGTACTCGAACGGCGCCGCGACGCCCCTCGGTGCCGTCGCCGGGCACACGCCAAAGTGTTCGAGACGCGGAACCGGCAGGGCGTCCCCCATCGAAACGGCACCGCCCACCTGAGGCCCTGCTATCCGCCGAGGTCTATGACGAGCTCTACCGGGTGCAGAACGCTGAGAAGAAAGTGCGGCGGGGTTTGGCCAGGACCATGGGCGCCATCGTCCTGGACGCGATCGAAGCCCACGCCCACCGGCTCCAAACCACCTGGACGGTCCCTCAGACAACGATCGCCGAGGGACAGCTCTTCGAACGTCCATCGGCAACAGCGGTACCCCCGCGACGGCGGCACCTGACCGCGCCACGCACGGTCGTCCTGTCCGGTGTCACCGCCGGCAACGCCGAACGTCTCGACGACCTCGTGCAGCGGTGGGGTGCAGGCACCCGCAGCGCTCTGGTAGAGCAAGCGCTGCGCTACGAGTTCGGACTACTCCCGGAACCGCAGTAGCAGCCACACACCTGAGGCGATGGTGATGCAGCCTGCATCACCGCCCCCTCACGCCGCCGGGGATCTAGCGTCGCCGGCCCGGCCCCAAAGGCTCATCGTCCGGGTAGATCTCAGCCCCGCGGTTGTAGTCGCGCGCGATGACGGCCAGCTGGGCAATGAACGCCTCACGAACGAACTGCGCGAAGGTGTACGGCCGCCCCGTGACCCGCTGCACAATTCGCACCGCCGCGCGCGCACGCCGGTGTAGGTCCCGTGGAATGTTGACCTTGCTGACCTCGGTGGAATCCCCGGCGCGACGCTGGGAATCTTGATCAGGCATGGATGGATGCGGGCCGGAACATCCCCTGACTCTTCATGTGATCGACAACGGCCTGATAGTCGTGGGTGACGTCTTTGGCTCGGTAGCCGTACAGCGGCACCGGCGTGTAGTTCGTGTACGCCTCGTCCACGATGGAGCTACGTCGAACCGCGGGGGTCACCTTCGCATCGAAGCCCTCATGTAGATACTCCATCTGCTGGCGATACACGGTCCCGCTGGAGGGCACAGCGCAGGGCACGATGGCCAGTAGCGGAATGTCGATCCGATAGGTCTTCTTAAGCACCGCAAGCTCACGCAGCAAGTCCTGAATGCCCTCTGCTTCCTTGCCTGAGGGCTTCGTGCACGTAATCAGGCCCCAGGAGCCCGCCGGGCCCTCTTCCTCGGTCGAGGAGGCAATCAGTGCCGTCGTCACGAGCGCACTGTTCGAGCCGGGGGAGTCGATGAGCGTGACGTCGACCGGCGCCGCGGACTCCATGGCCTCACGCAGCCGTGTCACACCACCGGTGACCGCCGGCAGTTCCACCATGAGCTTGTCGAGGGTCGATCGTGCCGCCGGGACCACCGTGAGATTGGGAATCTGCCCTTCGGTGGCGTCGGTGTACACCGGACCTTGATCGTCGTAGTCGGCCAGGACACGAGCAGGACGCTCGATGTCGTCGATGGTGCAGTTCAGACGCAGGACATCAGCCACGGTGGATCCGCTGATATCGGGATAGCCCAGCCAGGTGCTCGCGTTCGCCTGCGGATCGAGATCAACAACGCGGACACGCAGCCCCGAGGCGGCGAGAAGGACGGCGGTAGTGACCACGGTGGTGGTCTTACCGACACTGCCGGACATGTTGGCAACGGTGTAGGTGGGCATCGAAGGTTCTCCTGTCTCAGGCGGTGGGGCGATGCCGTGATGCAGCCTGCATCACGATCGGCGGGGTGGGCGGTGATGCAGCCTGCATCACGGGCGAGCAGCGTCGAGCTGGCGACGTTCCCACTCCGTGGGTTGGTAGCCGACGCGGTCAATCAGTCGTTCAATGTGGGCAACCGCATCGTCATCCCACATCTTGTCCTTCAACTCGGCGGTGTGCAGTTCGTCAGCGGCCACCGCACGATGCCATGCCATCGTGGAACGAGCCTTGTCCGAGTTGCCCTCGACGTGGGAGTCCCAGTCGCGTAGCAGGGCCCGCACCGCTGAGGTTTGGCACCGCACCGCCACCCCGGATAAGTACTGCCGTACGAGGGTCTTGAGTAGCTCTGCGTTGGTAGGTGCAAGTCCGATGAGCGTGGAGCAGGCTTGCCGGCGATGTGCCTGGGCCGCCGCGGCGGCCGCGACGTCTTCGCTGCGCCGAGCCGTCTCTGGGTCGACCACAGCCGGTTCTTCCTGGAGGTCGTCGCGGACCTCCGGCGGAGGTGGATCACTGGCGGCTCCAGCCGACTCCGGACGCTCCGGCGCCGACTCCGGGGGTGCATGGCCGCTGACGGGGCCGAGGCCGCCATCATCACCATCGCCGTCGGACGGCGGCGATGGAGACTCATCGGGGACCGCCAGTGAGCGCACATAGAGATCGAGGTATCCCGTACCGGAATTGATCGCTCCCACCACGTCGGCGCCCGGCTGGTACTCGTCACGGCTGATGCGATGGTCGATGTAGTGCTCACCCAGCTCGGCACGGGGATCGTCGACCAAGACGACTCCGAGGCCACGCGCTTCGGCGCGCGCCTCCCGTTCAGCGATGACGCGTTCCGCGGCTCGTGATGCCGTCCAGTTGTGCTGCACGACGAGCCGCTGGGCCTCAACCTGCTCGGCTCGGCGACGATCGCTGCCTTGGTCGGGGTCCTTGCTCTTCTGCCAGCGACGCGGGGGACCGTAGGGCAGCATGCCGGACAGGATGGCCGCTTCGGCGCTGGGGAGACGTCCGGTCTCCACAGCCTTGCGCACCTCGGGGGCCAGCAGAAGCAGCGCCAGACGCCGCGAAACCGTAGCCTGGTTGACGCCCAGCCGCTCGGCGATCGCACGCTGGGACAAACCAATATCGGAGTACCTCGCGAACAGCTCAGCCTCAGCAAGATCGGGGAGATCCTCGCGACCAAGGTTCTCCGTAGCCATAGCATCGAGGTCGCCGTGGTCGGCGAGGACCGCGTCGTCGACGACCACGGGGACCGACTGCCGGTCGGCCTCCAATGCGGCGATCCGGCGCCGATGCCCGTAGATGAGCACATATCGATAGCCGTCGTCGATAGACGAACCGGCCTCAGGCCGTGCGGCAACGAATGCTTCCCGGCTAACGGCCAGCAGCGGCAGCCGTACCCCGTTTGCACGCACGGAGGCCAACAGCTCTTCCCATTTCGGGTCGTCGGGCTGAGGCTGGGAGCGTTCGGCGGCGTTGAACGGGTGGGGCGCGATCTCGCTGACGGACAGCTGCAGGACCCGGTGGGCGCTGCCGGCGGCGATGGCCGACATTCCACCGATGAGCCCGGAGACTTCGGTCGATCCCTCGACGGCGGGGGAAGGGATGTCGGCGGCGTCTCCCCCGGCGAACTGGGCGAAGCGGTTCGCGGTCTTGCGCTTCCCGGCGGCTTTCGCGGGCCGGCGTGGCATGCGGGCGGTGGGCGTCTCTGTCACTAGACACTAGCTCCTTCCTAAATACCGGTATTACCGTATGGATCGTTTGAAACGTACGCAAGAGGACCTCCCGGCGTTTCGTTGATCAATGCGTTGATGCACGGTGCATCACCCGAGCGGCCGCCCTACATCCGTGCCGTCACGTGACGAAATGAGCCCCGATAGAGCGTATGCGAATCAGTCGAACTAGCCTCGATTTTTCGTCCAAGGTGATTGCGGTGGAGCGTTGGGGCAAGATGGGCCGTGAGGTGGCTTCTGCGGTCACGGGGCGTGGCGGGGTGGTCCCTTATCGCCGGGCTGGGCGGGCTTTCCCAGGGCCAGTGGGCCTTTCGTCAGTTGGATCAGATGAGCTGTGGATCAGTCGAAGGCGGTGCGGATGTGCTGCCAGGCGGTCGCGATCTGGGCGGCCCATCGCCAGGTGGCGTCGAGACGTAGGCATGTTTGGCGGGCGCTGCGGGTGATGCGGGCGGCGACGTGGAGGACCCGGTAGCGGAAGGTGGCGATCTCGGTGCGGGCCAGGCCCGGGTGGGTGCGGAATCCGATGAGTCGGCACCAGGTGACCAGGTCGGCGGCGGTGAGGGCGATTTCCAGCCATGCGGCGTTGGCCCAAAATGAGTGGCAGGGCAGGTTGCGCAGGCCGGTGGCTTTGAGTTCGCGGATGCGGTCTTCGACGCGGGCGTGCTGACGGTGGCGCAGTTCCAGGCCGGCGACCTGTCCTGACACGACGCCGGGTGGTGTGTCGGTGATGAACGCTGTGATCCGCATCCCGTCGGCGTCGGTGAATCGCAGCTGGGCGCCCGGATGCGGCCTTTCTTTGCGCAGGATCAGCCGCGTGCCCGGTGGCCACGACGACAGGTTGACCAGGGTGGTGGCTTCGGCGATCCAGGCGCCGTCGCGGAGACCGCCGGCGGTGCCGATCGCCGGGTACCAGCCCTCGGCGAGGTTGAGGGTGTCCACCGCGTCTTGGACGCGCCAGTCGACGGGTAACCGAAGGAGAACCCCACCCGGCGGCCCGGCAGGCGTCGGCGAAGGTGTGGGTGGCTCCGGCGGTGTCGCAGCGCACCAGCACCTTGGGCTTGTCGGGATGATCGCCAGCCCTGGGTCGGGTCGCCAGGCCGCGGGCAGCGCTGCCAGCGCTTGGGCCAGCACGATGACGTGGTCGCTGGCGGTGTTGGAGCCGGCGTTGCCGGTGCGTAGCAGCCCGGCCAGGGCTTCCCGCCGGCGATCTCGGGCGGTCCAGAAATGCCAGCAGCGGATGGTGCCCGAACGACTTCTTCCAGGTCGGCGTCGCACCGCCTTTGTTGTCGGAGTGATCGATCACCAGGGTGGCGTCGATGTCGATGTGCAGCCAGTCACCCGGAGCGGGGGCGGCACCGGCGGCCCAGGCCGCCGCCCGCGCGCCCGCTCGGGCCGCCCGCACCGCGGGTAGGTGTGCGGCGTCGATGCGCTCATCGACCAGCCGCCACATCGTGGTCGTCGAGGCTTTCGCACCGAAGGCGTGCTCACGGTCGCCGCAGAGCTGGCCGACCCCGTCGATGCAGTCCGCCCCGTCAGCAACCGCAGCCGCCAGATCAGCGAACACGTCTCCGGGCGCATACACCCACGGCCCGCGGTAGGTGTCGGCCAAAGCAGCCGTGACCTGCGCCGATAACCCGGTCCGATCGGCCAGTTCACGTAGCAGGCCCATCCCGGCATGCGACACGACGCCATGGCCGTCGGCCGACACTTTCACCCGCGATGCGGCCGCGATATTCTTCACCTGCGAAGTGCCTTCCCGTCAGGATCTTTGAACCGTAGAGAAGTCCAATTATCCCTTGCAGGACAGGCACTTTCGCTTATCTACACACCGCCAAAGGCAACATTCCGCGAAAAATTCGGGTTAGCTCCAGGGGTATCGACCGCAGAGTCGGCGCGGGTCAAGGAACTCGAGCAAGAGAACCGAGAACTCAAGCGCGCCAACGCGATTCTGAAGCGAGCGGCCAGTTTCTTCGGGGCGGAGCTCGACCGCCAACACAAGAAATAGTCGACTTCATCGACGACAACCGCGAGGAGTTCGGGGTCGAGCCCATCTGCACCGTCCTGCGATCAGCAGGGGTGTCGGTGGCTCCGAGCACCTACTACGCGGCCAAGTCCCGCGGTCCGTCGCAGCGGGCCCGCCGTGACGCCGTGCTGGGTCCGGCCCTGGTCGGGTTGTGGAAGGACAACTACTGCGTCTACGGGGCGCACAAGCTGTGGAAAACGGCACGCCGGGCCGGTCACGATGTGGGCCGCGATCAGGTGGCCCGGCTGATGCGGGCCGCCGGCATCGAAGGGGTGCGTCGCGGCAAACGGGTCCGCACCACCAAGGCTGACCCCGGCGCTGGGCGGCATCCCGATCTGGTCAAGCGCAACTTCACCGCGACTGCCCCCAACCAGTTGTGGGTCACCGACCTGACCTACGTTCCGACCTGGGCCGGCGTGGCGTACGTCTGCTTCATCACCGACGCGTTCAGTCGGATGATCGTCGGCTGGCGGGTCGCGTCGAACATGCGGACCACGATGGTGCTCGACGCGATTGAGATGGCCCGCTGGTCACGCGGAAATACGTTGCCGGGTTTGACATGTCACTCCGACGCCGGATCGCAATTCACGTCCGTTCGCTACGGTGAACGCCTCGCCGAGATCGGTGCGGTGCCCTCCATCGGATCCGTCGGGGACAGCTTCGATAACGCCCTCGCGGAGACGGTGAACGGATACTACAAGTCCGAGCTGATCTACGGGCCGGCCCGCACCGCCCCCTGGAAGACCGTCGAGGATGTCGAACTGGCCACCCTGAGCTGGGTGCACTGGCACAACACAGCGCGTCTGCACGGCTACCTCAACGACCTACCGCCCACAGAGTTCGAAGCCATCTTCTACGCTACGAAACGGACCGACCAACCCCTGGTCGAAATCCAATAGCCCGAGCCGCCACCGGAACCAGAGCGTCTCAAGGACTTCACCGATCTGGCCGACGCCCAGCACCGGGCCCGGCTGTGGTGCGCCCAGAAGGCCGGCTTGCGCATGCACGGCACCACGTGCGCGCAACCGGCGGTGGTGTTCGCCGAACGGGAGGTTGAGCATTTACTGGCGGCTCCGACGGCCCGTTACGCGGTTCCGGTGTACGCGCAGGTGAAGGTGGCCCGCGACTACCACGTGCAGCTGGCCAAGGCGTTGTACTCCATCCCGCACCAGTTGCGCGGACAGACGCTCACCGCCCGCGCCGACGCCGAGTTGGCCAAGTTCTACCACCGCGGGCAGCTGATCAAGACCCATCCGCGTCAGCCCGCGGGATCGCGGTCCACCGATCCGGTCGATCTGCCGCCGGACAAGACCGGCTACGCGATGCGGGATCTGCAGCCGCTGATCGCCACCGCCGCCGGACACGGCCCCGACATCGGCATCTACGCCGAACGCCTGCTCGATCACGACCTGCCCTGGACGCGGATGCGGCAGGTGTATCGGCTGCTCGGGCTGGTCAAACGCTACGGTCCGGATCCGGTGCAGGCCGCCTGCGGCCGGTCGTTGGAGCTCGACGTGGTGTCGGTGACCAAGATCGCCGCCATGTTGGAGCAGGCCAGCGAGAACAGCCCGGTCCCGCCGCCGCGGGCCGCCTCGGGATTGGCCGCAGCGAGGTTCGCCCGAGACCCCCGCGACTACCGGCCCACGTCGCGATCGGCCCGTCCGGACTGGTTGCAGGTCATCGACGGCGGCGCCACCGACGAGCAGACCCAGGAGGGGCTGTGGTGAACAAAGCTGCCAAGACGCTCTCACCGACCCGATCTCGGCGGACATGAAGAAGGTGATGCGTCAACTCAAACTCTCACCCATGCTCGACACGCTGCCCGAAAGGCTGGCCCTGGCCCGCCAACAACACCTGTCCCACGCCGCGTTCCTCGAACTAGTCCTCGCCGATGAAGCTACCCGCCGCGACGCCAGCTCCGCAGCCCGCCGGGCCCGCGCCGCGGGCCTGGACCCGGCTATGCGTATCGACACCTGGGACGACCACGCCAAGGTGCGCTACGACCGCACGGTGTGGACCGATCTGACCAGTCTGCGGTTCCTCGACGCCGCGCACGGGGCGGTCATCCTGGGTGCGGTCGGGGTCGGCAAGACCCACCTCGCCACCGCACTCGGCCACATCGCAGTGCGCCGCCGGATCCCCACCCTCATGCTGCGTGCTGATGCAATGTTCAAGCGGCTCAGAGCATCTCGACTCGACAACAGCACCGAAGCCGAGATGCGGCGCCTCGCCCAAGTCCGCCTGCTCATCATCGACGACTTCGCACTGCAACCACTGGATGCCACCGCCACCGCCGACTTCTACGAACTCGTCGTCGCACGCCACCAACGCAACGCCACCATCGTGACCTCCAACCGCGGCCCCGACAAAGCGCACTTGTTCGCGCGAACCTGTGCGGAAGTGGCGTCGAAACGTGACACGTTCGCACTTATCAGGGTTCAGCGAGATGGTCGGGCAGTCGGCCATCGTCGAGGTGATCGGCGAGGTAGATCATCGCTCCTTCGGGTCTCATCCCGAACGCTGCCGCGACGAGTTTCGGGTCGATCGTATTGACCAGGTCGGCCAGTCGGGTCGTGCGCAGCATCTTGGCCGGCAGGCCGCACGGATCGAGCAGATGACTCATGTAGGCCTCGGACGCTGCTCGCCGGTCGGCCTTGGTACCGCGGGTGACGATCACATGCGGGTTGTTGGTGCGCAAGGTGTCGCGGTGATGGAGGCTGCGTTGCAGAGCGGTCCAGCTGACCGGGTCCAGCGGCACCCGGTGGGGCGCTTGCCGAGGTGGATCGAGCGATCACTCGCGTCGATATGGTCGACCTCCAGCAGGCGCAGCTCACGGCTGGAGACACCGTGCAATATGGCGAGGAGCCCGAAGAGGGCCTCGTGCGGATGCGCCGCGGGTCGGCGCTCCAGCGGCGAAACAGCGCGCGCTGTTGCGTGATGGCGAGGGTGCGGCCACGAAATCCCCTGTACCGCTTGGCCGACATGCCTCGCGTCGGGTCGACGAGCACCACGCGGCGATTGCGGGCGAACCGGAAGAACTGGCCCAACACAGTCAGACGTCGAGCTCGGTTGTTCGGCAACTCAGCGAGGAACGCCTCAATATCGGCGACGTCCACGAGTGCCCAATCCCGCTTGCCGCGTTGGGTATCGAGGAAGCAGGCCAGATCGCGCACAATTGCCAACGCCGACTCGATGGTGCGGTCGGCGCGGGGCCGGGTGCCCGCACGCCGAGCCCGATCGCGAGCGCGCAGCATCGACTCGGCGAAGGCCGCGACAGCGGCGCGCATCCCGGCTGGTGCGCCGTCGATCCGCTTCTTGCGCCGTCCGGAGGCGAGCCGCTGGTCCTGGTCGGTGGCCATCGCCAGGCCGCGCTGGGTGAAGAACGTCTCCAGGGCACGCGCCAGTGACCCCATCGACCGGCCAGGTCGGCGGGCCCGCTCGAGCACGCTCTGCGGGTGGTTAGGGTGCTCGTCCTCGAGCAGCCGAGACAACGTAGTGATCAGCACGCAGGAGCGAGCGGGGCAGTGGTGAGCGGCCAGATACGCGACGAAATCTTCAAGCCAGTCCGGCGGTTCGGCGAGCCGAGCAGCGAGCGTCTCGCCGCGCACGAACGGCCGGTCCGGGTGGCGCTGCCAGCATCGCCCGCACATACCGCGCCCGGCGTGGCGACGCAACTCGCCGCAGCTCGCACAGATGCGGGGCGGATCCTTTGACGGGCCGGGACGAGAGCACGAGCCACACCACCCAGTCGTTTCCCGCAGATAGCCCGGCTTCCCGCAACGCGGGCACGGCGACTTCGCGGCGGCGAGCTCGGCCCGCTTCCGGCACGGCCGGCACACCGTCTCACCGCGGAACCGGATCGGCCCGCCGCATTCGCGGCAGCGGCGCGAGCACAGCACGCACCGGCCCGTCTGCGACAGCAGCATCCGGTCCCGACCGCAGCCCGGGCATCGCGCCTTGGCCACCTGCGCCCGTAACCGGCGGGTGCACCGGCAACAGTGCTCGCGGCCGATGTATCCCACCGGCGCACCGCAGTCGACGCAGTCTCGTTGCCGTTTCCCCATCAGCCCCAACCCGTTCCGAAATCTGCGTGGGGTTTACATCGGCGGCATCGACCGGCCCCGCGCAGTGGCCGTCTTCGGCTCCGACGCGACCGGCCGCGGAGGGACCACGAGCCGTTCGACCGGGGTGGTGTCGACCTCGAACAGGTCGTCCGGGGTGCAGTCCAGCGCGGTGCACAACGCGATCAGCGTTGAGAGCTTGATCTGGCTGGGCTCCTTGGTCAACAGCGCCGACACCGACGCCGCCGACAACTCCAGACCCGCTCGCTCGGCCAACAGCCGCCGCAGCTCGGTGCCGGTCCACACCTCGCGCTGGGCCGCGGCCATCCGCAGCCGCCATCGAATCTTCATGCCGTCCCGTCCTCTCCGCTCAACTCGGCCAGCGTCGAGGTGACCGCACGCCGGTAGGCGTCCTCGATGAACGTGGCCGACGGACGCACATACCGCATGGTCGAACTCACCGTCCAATGACCCAAAAGCTGTTGAATCGCAACCAGATCCACACCACGCTCGTAGTTGTGGGTGGCGCACGCGCGGCGCAGCGCGTGCGGCTGAACCGCTCGGTAGCCGGTCGGCCTCCAGCTCCATCAGATACCGCAACCGGTTGCGGATCGTGCCACGATGCAATGGGCCGCCGGACTCGTCGGCGAACAGCACCGGCGAGTTCGGGAACTTCGGGCGCACATCGGCCAGGAACCAGCGCAACAGCACGTCCAGCCCGTCCAGCATCGGCACCCACCGCGGCCGGGGACCGGACATGTGGGCGGCCTTGCCGAACCGCACGTGCAACTTGCCGAACGGTCCACGATCGAAATGCACATCCGGAATCTCCAGCAGCGCAGACTCTTCCGACCGCAGGCCAGCGTGATACAGGGTCCGGAACATCGCGTAGTCCCGCGCGGCCGGACCGTACTTGCGGGCGGTGGCGATCCTCGACTTCAGGAACTCGAAGAACTCGCTCACCCGCTGCGGGATCGGCGGCGCCGCGACCGCCGGCGAGTCGTCGCCCACGTGCCGGGAGGCGTTGAACTCGTCCACCGGGCACACCAGCCGCGCCCGAACGCGGCCTCGATCTCGGCCGCCTTCCGGGTCTGCAGGAACCGATGGAACCCTTGAAGATCTGCACATACTCACGCCGCGTCGACGCCGCCCGCCCCGCCACCGCCAGTTCACCGACCACCCGATCGATGTCCTCACTGGTGACCTCCCACGCCGGACGCCCCAGCGCCGCCAACGTCCGCTCCAACAGCCCAACATCGTTGTCGATCGTCACCAGGCTGAATCCTCGGCATGCCACGACGCCACGAACGCATCGACGCATTCACGTTGAAACACAACAGGATCCGCGGCAACAGGCTCGACCGGTGCGACGCCACCGGGAATCAGCCGCAGACCCTCCACTAGCCGCACACCTTCTTCCCGCCTAACTAGTTAAGGCGGCACCTAACATATCGCGACCATGGCTTGAAGATCTGTAAGACACGCAGACCAGTCGAAAGCCCAGCTAGCAGCAGAAATCAGACACAACGAACATGTGCCAGCTCCAGTTGAATGGCTGACCGTCATGAGCGACGCGATGCTCGCCGAATCCGCCGTCGACCGACTCACCTCCACCGCCCACGAACTCGTCGTCGAAGGACCCTCCTACCGGCAACGCCAGAAGCCCCACGGTTGACAGCCCGTCACCGAGCACAGATCATCCCCACTGAGCCAAACAGGTGGTCCCTAGCCTCTGGCCAAACAGTGGTCCATCACCCTGGCAAGCGACAGTTACCGACTCAGCGGGCGTGGTGGTGTGTCGGGGCACAGTCGATTGGAGTCTGCGTCGTACACCACCGGTCGCCGCGACCAACGACGCCTGACCGCAGCCGAGATTGAATGGTCTGCGCGCGGACCGCAACATGTGGTTGGGCGTAGCCGCACCGAATGTGGCGGTGCTCCTGACTCTCGCGGCCAGTGCGCCGGCACTGCCGTGTGCGCAACCGGTCGGCGGGGCAGGCGAGCCGGAGGGGTTCACCTTTTGAGGTCGACTCGGTTCGGCACCGTCGAGGGCCGTGCCACGGCGTCTATCTCTATCCGAAGCGGGTCGCCAGGTGGCGACACGGGCAGTATCCCGGTAGCACCGTGACGACCGGCGTGGGGCAGAAATAGAGCCGGCGCGTGTTGCGATCAGTGGATCAATGCCGTGTCGTCGCCAGCACGTCGACTGCACGGATGTCCGGAGCCGCGGCAAGGAGATCGGGTGTGGCCTTGCCCAGCGCCTCCGCAACGGCTCCGGATAGGTGCGCTTGGCGGCCTTCATCGTCGGCGAAGGTGTCGAAGATGCCAAAAGAGGTGGGCCCGAGTCGAATTGCGTACCACGTCACCGTGGCTGGCTCTTGTTCGACTAGCTGCTGCGCGCTTTCGAGGAACGCGGCGACCTCGTCGCCCTTGGTGGGCTTGGCTTCAATGGTCACCAGCAGACCGACTCGGATCGGCATTGGATGTTCCCTTCGCAGTAGGTGGGGTTGCGAGGGCAACTTTAGAAAGATCAAGTGGCGGTAGCCAGAGGCGGATACGACATATTCAGTACTATTTCCGACATGCGAGTGGCGCTGCTGCTGACCGAGTCTGTTTTCGATTCGGGTCTCAGCATCGTGTGCGATGTGTTGGAAACCGCAAATAGCTTGCGCAGTGAGTTGTGCCGCCCACCGGCGCCCTGGGAGATCACCCTGGTTGGTTTCCGCCGTCTGCACCGCACAGCGCGCGGACACCAGGTGCGCGCCGAGTCGCCCGCTTCCATCGACCCGAAGTCCTAGTGGTTCCCGCCGTGGGAGTCAAAGACCCGGCGCAGCTGGTCGGTCTGGTCGAAGCGCCCACGCAGCGGCGTGCGATCGGGCTGGTCTCGACTCTCGCCGCCGGTGGCGTTGTCGTTGCGGGCGCTTGCACGGGCACGTTTTTCTTGGCAGAGGCAGGGGTGTTGAACGGACGGCAAGCAACGACCAGCTGGTGGCTCGGGCCGGCGTTTCGTACCCGTTACCCGATGGTGGATCTCGACACCCGTGCGACGCTCGTCCACGATGCGGCGGTGGCCACGGCAGGAGCGGCCTTTGCGCATATCGATCTCGCCCTCTGGTTGGTGCGACGACACAGCCCGGCACTCGCCGAGCTCGTCGCCCGCTATCTGCTCATCGGTGATCGCGCGTCACAGGCTGCGTTCGCGCTGCCCTCCGTGCTGGCCGTTCAGTGCCCGGAGGTCGCAGCGTTCGAACGCTGGGTTCGCGATCATTTGGGGGAATCGGTGAGTATCTGCGAGGCCGCCGCGGCGATCGGGTGAGTGAACGGACGTTGCAGCGCCGGACGATGGCGACGTTGGGATTGAGTCCGCTCGGGTTCGCCAACGAGATCCGCCTGGAGGAGGCGGCGCACCTGCTGCGCAGCACGTCCTTATCCGCGGATGCGGTGGCGGCGGCAGTCGGGTTTCGCAACGCCAGCAGCTTGGGCCAGCTTGTGCGGCGTCGCCGCGGGAGCACCGTTCGAGCGCTGCGTGGCGCGACTTCCCGTGTCGGCGAGATCATTTCAGACCCGTAGGGCCGCCCATTTGCAGGGCATCGGGTCAGTCGGGGCTCGTAACGGCTTTCATAGCGACATCGGCCATCGTTGCGCCGACCGCACGGTCATCGCCCCGACAGTCAGGCTACTGTCGCGATCTCGACCGACACAGAAAGGGTGTTTGCCAGCGCGTAGGCCCGCGGCCAGTTCGATGCCGCGACCGCACGAGCGAGGTCGTCGACGAGCGGGCTTTGAGCCTCGAGTTCAGCCAACCAGGCAGACACTGTGGCGGCGATCCCGTCACCGGGCACGCGCACCACCCGCCGGGGGTGCAGGCGGTCGATCACCGTGTAGATGGTCATCGTGTACTACCGTTCGTCGTGCTCAATTCTCGGTACGGGTGTCCGGATGATCGAAGACCCTCTCACGGGTGCCGTGTTGTTCGTCGACGCCCTTGGCGGAATCCTGTGATCATTCGGGGACCCGTTACGTGACTATCGTCACCCCAAAACGTCGTCCGTAAATGTCCGAGAATCGCACAACCGACCAGCCGGCGTGCCCGCTCACCGCGCGACGGAATACCGCGCCGACGTGCTGATTCGACGCCGCGCGTACAGGACTGCGACCTCGAAGTTGTCCGCGAAGACGGATTCTTACAGCCCAACACTGTGCGCGTACACCGTTATGCTCGGGCCGCGCTCCACCGAAGCCGCTGCGGGCGTTGTCCGGGTCGTCCGGAAATATTAATTCGCGCAGAGGGGTGAGCCGTGCGGGTGCTGTTCATGGGCCGCCTGGAGCGGGCAAAGGGACCCAGGCCCAGAAGCTGAGCGACAAGCTCGGCATTCCCACATTTCGACAGGCGATCTGTTTCGGCACCACATCGGTTCCTGTACCGGGCTCGGAGTCCGTGCCAAGCGCTACCTCGACGCGGCGAGCTGGTACCGACGGCGTTGACCAATGCACTCGTCGACGATCGGCTCAGCCAACCCGATGCGGCACGCGGCTTCATCCTCGATGGGTATCCGCGATCTGTGGAGCAGGCCGACGCACTGACCGAGATGCTTGATGTCCGGCTGGTGGGACTCGACGCTGTTGTCGAATTTCGAGTATCCGACGACGAACTGGTGGCCCGCCTCGCCGCACGCGGACGTCAGGACGACGCCGAGCAGATCATCCGAAAGCGGATGGACGTCTACCGCGGGAAACCGAGCCGCTGCTCGGCTACTAGCGCGTGCTGTTGCGGACGGTTGACGCCGAGGGCAGCGTCGAGAAGGTGTTCGAACGCACGCTACGCGCCATCGGACTGTAGTGTTCACCGCCGCGGCGGGCCGAGCCGGCTCTCGACAGATCACCCGAGCGGTCCGCGAGCACGCCGCGGCGCCATTCCTGACGGTCGGGAGACAGCTGCACGCTAATCGAGCCGTGCGCAGCAACCTCCGTGAAGTCCCGCGCTGCAGCCGGTGATCTCGATGATCGTTCGCCTACACCCGCAGAACCGCTACCAGGCTCCGTTCTAGTGATGCCCCGAGAGACTGCTACCAACCCGATACCAACCTGGGGGTGCGACGGTGCCCATGGGCACAGCGGTGCTGGCGCCCACGGTGGTGTGACGACTGGATACCAGGACAAGGGAAGCTCTCAGGTGTTTGCGCGGCCGGGTTGTGATCGCGGTGTGGTGGATTTGCTGACCGGTATGACAATTTCATCGGCGCTGAGTCCGTGCCGCCGACGTGATGCTGGGCGGTGTTACGGCCGTGTTTTTGCTGACGCGCCGTTGTGGACAGCGTCAACCCGTTATCATTCGCCGCACGACACGATGGTCATCACGCACCGAAGCGGCGGGAGGACTGGTGCAACATGAGGCGGCGTCGCATAGCGTGCGGGTCGGCATCGTCGTGAGGAGGCGGCGATGACGGTGTCCACAGGCCTCGGCGGTTATGTCGGTGACCGGCTGAAAGGGCCGCTAGCGCATGTCGGCGGTTTCGCTCGCATGTGTTCTTTGAGCGGTACAGCGCTATTCCGTAGCCCTTCGAATGGCGTGAGCTGATCCTGCAGTGCTGGTTTCTCTTGCGCGTCACCATCTTGCCCACCGTCATGGCGGCGATACCGCTGACTGTGCTGCTGACCTTCACCTTGAACGTGCTGCTGGCCGAGTTCGGGCGGCAGACATCTCGGGAGCGGGCGCGGCGCTGGGCGCTGTCACCCAACTTGGTCCGCTGACTACGGTGCTGGTGGTCGCCGGCGCGGGTTCGACCGCCATTTGCGCCGATTTGGGTGCCCGCACGATCCGCGAGGAATTGATGCCATGGAGTGATGGCATCGACCCATCAGCCGGCTGGTGGTTCCGCGGGTGCTCGCCGCGACGGTCGTGGCCACGCTGCTCAACAGCCTGGTGATCACCGTGGCCTGGTCGGCGGGTTCTTCTTCAGCGTGTATCTGCAAGACGTGTCCGCCGGCGCGTACCTGTCCACTCTCACCCTTGTCACCGGCCTCCCCGAAGTGCTGGTCGCGACGACCAAAGCACTCACCTTCGGACTGATCGCCGGCCTTGTCGGCTGCTACCGGGGTTTGACCGTGTCGGGCGGCGCCAAGGTGTCGGCACCGCGGTCAACGAAACCGTCGTGCTGTGCGTGATCGCCCTGTACGCGGTGAACGTGATCCTCACCACCATCGGCGTGCGTTTCGGAACCGGGTACTGACATGTCGAATACCGCAGTTCTAAGTGCTCGCTACCCGCGCGGTGTCCCGATTCGACCGCTACGCCGGTGCCCCGCCCGGGCGCTGGACGCTTTCGGGCAGATGGTGTGGTTCACCGTGGTCAGCGTCGGCCAGATCGGATCCGCGGTGCGCCGCTACCGCGCGGAGACGGTACGACTCATTGCCCAGATCGGTATGGGTACCGGAGCGTTAGCAGTCGTCGGCGCACCATCGCGATCGTCGTTTTGTGACCTTGTCGGGCAGTTCCTAGTGGCCATCCAAGGGTTCTCGTCGCT